>JAWOIH010000304.1:0-7482 GCA_046484725.1 Candidatus Desulfacyla sp.
GCGCAAGGCTCAAGGCTCAAGGCGCAAGGTTGAATGGTTCCCAGCCTGACCGCGCGGCATCTCCGGCCTGGACCCGGCGTTGGGGACCCGCGCCTGAAAATAAAAAAAGCGGGCCACCCTGCCCGCTTCCCCACTGCAGACTCAATTGTAAAGCGCTTTCTTACATAAGGTCCTTTGAGCAAAAACCGATAAGGAATTATGAAAAACCAACGCAGTATCCGCAATTTGAAGTAGATGAATCGCAGCCAAAAGCGTCCAATAACCTCAAAAAGGGGGAATCAGGCCCGACCTGTCAGAAATGAATGGAGCGGGCAACGGGGTTCGAACCCGCGACACCAAGCTTGGGAAGCTTGTACTCTACCAACTGAGCTATGCCCGCTCAAACCATCATTTCAGCCCGTTCGTTGGTGAGAAGATAATATAGTTAATCTTAGCAGTCAAGAGATATTTTGACCTTCCAAGACCCGCCATTGCAAAAAACTTGACATTCATCAGCGACAAAAATAAAATCTCTCCAAAATTCCCCATGTCCTGACATCATTTACAGGACACGTTTAAGAATTTCTGAATCCCCGTACCTCTCAAGGGGGCTATGCCCCGGAAATGGGAATGGATTTTTTACGGGGGTTTCGACAAGGAGACACAAACACTTTTGGAAGACGGCTCTGAACAGGGTTTTTTTCATTTTATCAAATCGTTGATCAAAAAAAAAATACGCCTGGACGACAGCAATGATCTGACCGATGAGATCCATGACCTCATGGATGAAGGGCAGGCAAAGGGCCTCATCACTGATGAAGAATCCCACATGGTCTATGGCGTGCTCGATCTCAAGGAGACACCCGCCCATTCCATAATGATCCCCCGGACAGAAATCTCCTCCGCCTCTTTGGATTCCACATTGGGTGAACTTATTGATCTCGTTACCCGTTGCGGGCATACCCGGATCCCGATACATAAGGATAATATCGATCAGATCGTCGGCATCCTTCACGCAAAGGACCTCCTCAAGCTCTTGGGAAAGGACCCTGAATCCAAAATCCCGACGGATATCCTCAGGAAGGCCTTTTTTGTGCCCGAAAATCAGAGGGTCAGCGACCTTTTGAAGAATATGCAGGAGAGGACGACTCACCTGGCCATTGTCACAGACGAATACGGAGGCACCGCAGGCATCATCACCATCGAAGATATCCTTGAGGAAATCGTAGGGGAAATCATGGATGAACACGACCACGAAGAGACCCTGCTGACCCGCCTTGAAGACGGATCCCTCGCGGTACACGCCCGGCTGGATGTTGAGAAATTGGGTGAGGCACTCGGAATGGAGCTGCCAGAGGGCGAATTCGAATCCGTAGGCGGATTTATCATCCACCTCCTCGGGAAGATTCCCAAGACCGGCGAAAAGGTACGATTCCAGGATATTGAAATGACCATCCAGAAGGGAGACCAGCGACGGATTGAAAAGGTTCTCGTCTCCCGCGTGCCCCCATCCGGAAATGTCGGGGATCAGGAATCCGCCGTTTCCGGTCATGCATAACCCCGTTTCCCGATGCCTGCGCAAAGACCATCCCCCCCGTTTTTTCGCAACCTGCTCCTTGCAATTCTTTCGGGTATCCTGCTGACCCTCTCTTTTCCTCCCGGAAGGTTTTCATACGTGGCATGGTTCGCCCTGATCCCCCTCCTAAAGGGCATCCAAACCGCTTCTCCTTCCAATGCCTTCAAATTGGGTCTCGTTTCCGGTCTCGCCCACTACCTGACCCTCATTTATTGGATCATCGTTGTGCTGGAACACTACGGCAACCTGCATATCGGTATCGCCGTGTTTGCACTGCTCCTCCTTTCCCTCTACCTCTCTCTCTACGTGGCCCTTTTCTCCACTTTGGCATCCCGACTCAGGGATTCTGTATTTTACCCTGTTATATTGGGATGTTATTGGGTTGCCCTGGAGTACCTCAAGGCCCATCTGATGACCGGTTTTCCCTGGTGCCTCCTGGGATACAGCCAATATGAACACCTGCATATCATCCAATTGGCGGATCTGTTCGGGGTATACGGCATCTCCTTCCTGATCGTCCTCGTCAACGGGGTTCTCTTTCGCATCAGCGCCATGCCTCTCGGCCGGAAGACCGGGGTCCTGAAATGGGAACTTCCTTTCGGTGTCCTGCTCCTGGCGGGGGCATGGACATACGGCCACTATCAGATCTCAGGAGCCCCGGCCGATGGACAGGCGGGTCGCCCTGTGAAGGCGGCCGTCGTACAGGCCAATATCGACCAGTCTGTCAAATGGGATCCGGCATATCAGGAGGACACCCTGCAAAACTACTATCGGCTCACCCGTTCCGCCCGTGGCTTCCTTCCCGAACTGATCGTGTGGCCGGAGACCTCGCTCCCCTTTTTCTTTCAGGACCATCCGAGGTTCTCTCCGGGGATTATTTCCCTTGCAGCGGAATCGAGGGCCGTCCTCATCTTTGGAAGCCCTGCCTACCGGCGTGATGGGAGGGCCGTCCACTACTATAACCGGGCCTACATGATCAAACCTGACACCCGTGACATCCTCTATTACGACAAGATACACCTGGTCCCCTTCGGGGAATATGTGCCATTCAAAAAATATCTTCCCTTTATTCATCGTCTGGTGGAGGCTGCCGGTGATTTTGCCCAGGGAGAGAAATCAGAGGCGCTCAAGGCGGGGGATCTTTCTTTAGGGGTCCTGATATGCTTTGAGGCGATCTTTCCGGAATTGGCCGGGGCGCTTGCAAGAGAGGGGGCCAATATCCTTGTAAACATCACCAACGATGCCTGGTTCGGCAGGACCAGCGCCCCTTACCAGCATCTGAGCATGGCCGTTTTCCGGGCCATAGAAAACCGCAGACCCATGATACGGGCCGCCAACACCGGCTTCAGCGCCTTTATCACGCCGACGGGGGCCATCCAGTCCAAAAGCGAACTCTTTGCCGAAGCGGTCTTAAAGGGTTCAATAATTGCGGGGCCTTTTCCATTGACATTCTACAGCCGTTTTGGAGACCTTTTTGCGGCTGCGCTCCTCGTCACCTCCGCCGCACACATCCTTTACCGCATCTGGATGAGACGAAAGCGCAAGGTTGTCTAATCTGGATACTGGATAACGGACGCTGGATCTCAGACGCTGGGATGCTGAAATGCGGGCATGCGAAGATGGTGGGTTTTCTGACCTCCGACCTCCGATGTCAGACCTCTGGTCTTTGTTGCTGGTTGATAAGCTGATGAGCTGATGTCTGTTGAGTTGATAATCTCTCAATAGCAAGATTGAAAGGGAAATCAGGGAAAAACTCTCCAATGTGGACCACATCCTGATCCATTATGAACCCCGGAAAAAGGAGGTCATGACCTGCGCCATACCGCTGGGTGAAGACAAGGCGTCTCTGGCCGATCACTTCGGAAGCGCTCCCCATTTTTATATCGCCGGCAAACGTCAGAAGGATGGCGACATCATCTCCGAGGCCTATTATCACAACCCCTTCTGCCGGGATGAGAAGGGAAAGGGGATCAAGGTGAGCGAGTGGCTGCTGGAAAAGGGGGTCGACTGCGTCTATTCGCCCAAGGAGTTGAGCGGAAGAGGACCGGGCTACGTCTTCTCCGACGCGGGCGTAGAGGTGATGATAACCGATCTGAAACGCCTGGAAGACATCCGGAAAGACTTTCAGAAGACATAAAGCACCACGTACCCCCTTATTGAAGATCCCTGCAATCCCTATGAGGTGCGGCAGAGCTCCTTTCGAAAATGTTTGTAAAGGGGGTAAAGGAAAACGATCTTGGGGGCCTTCATTTTCTTCTGACCGCTGAAGTAACTGTAGCCGCCCGTCCTGCCCACCTCAATCCAGTTGGCAGCTTGGTAACAGGTGCCTGGGAACCGATCCTGTTGAACGAATGTCTCCAGCAGCACCGGTTGAATGCCGTAGACCGTCTTCCAATCCGAGGCGACCCTTTTCACGATTCGGCCGAGAATCATGGAGGCCAGGTTCGGACATTGAATCCAGGGGAGGATCAGGAATCGGCTGTTGCCGATGATTCGATTTAACCGTTCTTCCCGTTGCTGATCATCCCAGCCTATAAAGGCATCCCGGCTCGCCAGGCGCCAGGCGGCATGGGAAAAACCGATGGCCCCCAGCAAAATGCCACTATCCGGCCCGGATGCTTCCAAATTCCCTTTGAAATTGCCGCCCCAGATGAGGTAGCGCAGTTGTGGGCCGAACAACTTCGCCCTTTTTAAATAATGCCAGCGGCGCATCATGTCGTTCCACAGATGCTGTTGGTCCGAATTCTGGATCGGCACGAATTGCAACGGCCAGAGGTCTTTGTGATGCCAGGCGCGTGTCTCCTGCGCATTCAGAAGCAGCCGCTGCGAGACTGCCTTTTTACGGCAGGCGCTACAGCGAGTCGCTTTCGGCAACCGGATCAGGTTGTCCATATCCATTCGCTTCAGGATATCAGTGACGGTGCTGATCTTCGCTTTCCCGGCTGGAGAACGGAAATCGAACTCCTGACATGCAATCCTCGCCAGTTCGCTACGCGTGGCCTCTGGATGGGCACCGATGATCGCCCGGATTTTCTGAACCATGGCACCCGTGAAATCGATGCCGATACAGCGAACAGAGAAAGACCGCCAGTCCCCACCCTTCTGTTGTGAGGGCTTTTCCAGCATACCGAGCATCTTTTCTACGCGGGTTTCTCTTGAAGTAGGTTTCCGCGTCGGGTTCTGGATGGATTTCAGACCCTGTTGTGAAAAGGCCTCCACACATTTGACCACACTCTCCGGAGGGACCCGGACATCCAGCACAAGTCTTTCCAGGGTCCTCCCCTCAAGTGCTCCCAGAATGATTTTGGCCCGTTTCATGCGCCAGATGCCGATGGTCCTGCTTTGCGCCATCTCTTCCAGTCGTCTTCTCTGACTGATCGAGCAGTGGATATGGGGCAGACGCAGGATAGGCGAGGGCTGCCCTTTAGAAAGGCCCCTTTCTTGTTCCAGCCAGAGACGCAATATATCCCCCTTTTTTGTGCCGGTTATTGTATCGAAAAATCGCATCCACTAGACCCATGTGGAGTTTTCCATAGGCCTTGGCGTATCGCCTGCTCACCCAGCGATAATAGTTTTCCATGCTTTTCATGTTTTGACTGAATACAATACCAATCAGTCGATCGATCCATCTGTCCGGCTCTGCCCCAAAAAAATCAATTATACCGGGTGGAGGCCCACCCCGCAGGGGCAGATATTTCTGCGTGAATACATATGCTCCCGGAAGGGAGCGAAGAAATGCGAAACGATCCACATCTTCCTCGAGCGTCGTATCGTAGCCGTACATGCAGACGAACTCCACATTGTCGCATGGTTTGAAATCGAACAATCGGTATTTTTCGGCAACCAGATCGAGATTCCGGTTATGGTTCAGACTGAAGTGGTAATTCTTTCTGGTGAAGCGCGTATTGGAACAGTGGATACGGCGGAGCAGCGCTGCTCGGTCCCGGTTGACCAGGCGCAGATCGAGGGTTTGGGTAAAATTCACCATAATGCCTCGCTCCGCCATTTCCAGCAGGAGTCGATCCGCATTCGGGTGGGACAGGATATTGTCGTCCAGCAGGATGAGTTTATTTCGACGGCCGTCTTCCAGCAGCGTATCCAGGTCGCTCACCTCCCTCGGTTTCCCCTCTTTTCGAGGAACCACGCAGAAGGGACAGGAAAATGTGCAGCCTCGGGTAATAAAACCAATGGCCCGATCCCCCAATTCCGGATAAAGGGCGTAGTCCGGAGCCAGGGCTTCCACCGCATCGGGAAGGCGGGAGGTGATGTCCGCCCCCGTGCCTCCAAGGGTCAGCTTGCTGCCATAGTACAGTTTCAACGCCTGATTCCGCCTTTCCGACCGGGGCGAATAAAACAACGTGGATGCGTATACCATATCCGAATTTTCCAGGAAGCAGTCTCCTTTCCCCAGCCACACCTTATGCCCACTGCCTCGATAGTGCGCTGAGAGCTTCATCAGGGCCAGGTTGGGCAAGCTGCCGTCCGCATCGATCAGCAGGACCGTGTTCCTCGTCAGACGGACAGGCCTTGAGCCTGGTTGTTGATTTTCTTCATCCGGAAGGGGGAGCCGCTTTTTCCAGAAGGAGGTTGGAAGGGAATTTACAGATGCGGCGTCAGCGGAAACGATAAACTGTATTTGGGGGAACAGGGCGTCCAGCAACATCAGGTAGTCTTTGAAACGCCCTCGGCCACAGTAGGTTTCGGGCCGGTCCAGCAGGACCACGCCCGGCATATCCAGAGGGGTGGCGCTTTTCGAAAAGGCATCCATCATATGACGCGCCATATCCAGAATGGGGAGGGCCGCACGCTGCTGCCATTGGCGAAACATATTCCAGGCATCCTTAGGATCTGTTGCCATGTCCAACCATGGATCTGTCCTGATGCGCAGCCAGTGCGACAAATGGGTGCAGAGGGTTTGAAGCACATATCTGGAAGGCGCCCGACCCCATCGAATCCCCTTGTAGCGGAGCCGTGCGATAAAATCGGGCGGATGGGTCAGCGGGGCATCCGACACCAAAAGCGAGTGAAAACGGGTGCGGCGAAAGAGCGGGTCGGTGAATTGGAAGTCTTCTCCCCTTGGACCCGGCCGGTATTTCCGACCGTAGGCGAGGAGAAAATGGGCGGATAACCGTTTGCCTATATTCAGCTTTCTTGCGGGGACATGGGAAGGGACAAGGAAAAGGTCCCTCGTCCGTAGCGGCGTGACATGTCCGCTGGCATCCATTTGGACCCCGCTTCCCAGCACCGGTACGCTCCGTGTCTGCATGTCGTGCGGATAGTGACGGGCCAGCACATGGGCTACCCTGAGGGGACGACGACGGTCCCCCGCCATCTCTGCCAACACAGGGACTGCATTGAGATATTTCTCTCCTCCCAGCGCGAGGGTTATCAGCATCAACAGTTCCCTGTCTGCCTTGTCGTTTCCCAGGGGCGTCCACTTGGGGATGGTCCGGCTGTTTTGCCTTTTTCGAAAGCGAAACTCGCCGTCTCCGTTATAGGCACTGTTCTCGAAAATCAGTTCCAGAAGATACATGGCCCGAAGATACAGGGAAATATCGTTTTCTTGCAAGACCAAAATTGCGCTTCTGGAACTTCCCCATGAGGGACAAGCCGGGCCTTTCAATAGCCTTCATGAGGATTCCGGCCGGTTCGGAAGGCGTCGCAGGCGCAAAACGGAAACAGACAACGCCCGGAGGCGGTAAGGCGATGTGCCGGTAGATCAGTTCGCCGGAACCCCGACCAAACGTCCAAATGATCAGACCTTTCATGTGAGCCCGCTTCAGGATATCCTCATCCTTGCTGCCCGGGGCGTCCTGGATGATGCTGGCGCCCCACCGCCGCCCAAGCCCCCGAGCCCAAGACGCCGCGCGAGAAACGCTTCAAGATCGGCGATAGAGTGACAACCAGTCACGGCACAGGCACCGTCG
>JAWOIH010000389.1:0-8894 GCA_046484725.1 Candidatus Desulfacyla sp.
GGTGTTGATCCTGGGCGAGACCGGAACGGGCAAGGGTCTTGCGGCGAGGGCGATCCATACCCAGAGCCCCCGTTCAGAAGGACCTTTTGTGGTGGTCAACTGCGGCGCCTTTCCAGAGCATCTTCTGGAAAGCGAGCTTTTTGGATATCAGAAAGGGGCCTTTACCGATGCCAAGACCACCAAGAAGGGCCGTCTGGAGCTGGCCCACCAGGGAACCCTCTTCCTGGATGAGATCGGCGAGATCAGCATGCGGATGCAGATCGATCTCTTGCGCGTCTTGGAGGACGGGGTTTTTTATCGGGTCGGGGGCACACAGCCCATAGAGGCGGACTTTCGCGTCATCGCCGCCACCAATAAGAGCCTGGAGGAGGCGATCAAAGAACGAACCTTTCGGGAAGATCTTTATTATCGCCTGAATGTCATCGCCTTTACCATGCCGCCGCTTCGGGAACGGAAAGAGGATATCCCTCTCCTGGCGGAACATTTTCTGAGGCGTTTTTCCCAGGAGACCAACAAGGATATCGACCGGATCAGCCGTGAGGCCATGGACGAAATGATGCTGTACGAATGGCCGGGAAACGTGCGGGAGTTGGAAAACGCCATCGAAAGGGCAGTGGTTATCGGCAAGGGAAGGAAGATTGTGCCAAAGGACCTTCCCATCTTCCGCCAGGAATATATTCAGCCTGCCGCGGATCAGTCCCTGAAGTCAGTGGAGCGGGAGCATATCGTCCATGTGCTGGACAAGACTCGGTGGAATATTTCCAGGAGCGCAGAGATACTGGGCATTGACCGGACCACCCTTTATAACAAGATCAGACGCTATCGGATAGAAAGGCCGAATCAAAGGGGCTCTGCCTGAGCCTCATCACCTGCCTTCGACCCATCCTCCCAGCCGCTTTTCACGAAGCTTCAGATGATATTTTCAAGTGTTGCAGCCTTCACGAAAAGGCTTTTGGGTTCCGGTTGCGCACCACCTTGGATTCAAGCCGTTATTCAATCAACCATCAGAAATCGACACTCATCAATCCGATGAGGTCTTTTCAGCGGCTACCACCAGGAGATGACCTTATCATTGGCAAAGATCGTATCGATGAGCGCCTCATAATCCACATGGACGTCATAGTCATAGAGCGGAAACTGGGAGGCCTCATTCCCTTGCGACACGATGGCCATCAGGGTCTTTGTGTTGGCATCCGGCTCTGATTTCAATATGTGCAGCAGTTTCATATCAAGCTCCTAAAAGGGTATGATGAGATCCATCTCTTTCAGTTTCTGTCCGATCTCTTCCAGGCTCAGATACTGAAAGCCGTGCTCATCCGCGTTTACCCTGTTGTTGGAGAAATATTCACATTCCATGTCCTCGAGCCATTCAAGGTTTTCCTTGTATGGCTCTGTCATATCCACCTCCACGTCGATGACGAACATATAGGCGTAGAAATTCTCAACCGCCAGGCCGAGGGTGGAGCGGGACCCTTCCCAAAGGTCTTCTTTTCTTCGCACCAAAAAGGCCACATGTTTGATGTCTTCCATATGTACGATTCCCCCTAACGCAACATAGCCGCAACAAAAATTGCCAGAGATGACAACTGCCAGAAATGCCTAAAGGTAGAAAGCGGCGACGCGTACCCAAGATGGCAGAGATCGGAAGTCCGTGGTCAGAAAACGCATCCCCATCATCCCATCCCTCAATCCCCTAAAATGCGACATACCGGTCACATTCTTCAATCAATTCGCCATGTCTGGCCTGGGTCCCAAAATCCTTTTCACCGATTCCAACCACCGGCGGTTTGAGTTTATGGCTTTCAAACCCCACATTACAGAGGGACATCTTGGCCAGACCTTCAAGCTCTCCGAAACGAGGGTCCTGGGTCAACATCGTCCCCAGATGGGTAAAAAATATGGTGACTTCCACGTCTCCCTTTTTCTTTGCCGCCTGACATAACTTGATGACCTTATCCAAGTGCTTGTCGGAACCGACAAGAATTCCCAGTTTTTTGGCCATGGTTCTCTCCTAAATAGTGCTTGAACGAAAATCCGGTTTTTCGGTCAGGAAATCCGAAATCCGAGGCATGGAATACGAAACAATGACAACAACCAAAAAACTCTCAATGACAGGAATATAATATTTCCAATCTGTTGTTTTTTGTCATTTGAGATTTGAATATTCGGATGTGTTTCGGATTTTGCCTGAACAAGCAGCAATTCTCATTTTGCTTTTCGCAGCGATACGATCCGTTTGCAGTGGGGCCGTTAGGCCCTGAAAAATCGCCTGACGGCGACACTACGAACGGGATATGTGGCATCATCAATGCAAAATAAGAATTGCTGCTGAACAAGGGTTTCCGTTCAGGCACTAACGATCTGTCTTCAATAAGAAAAATTGGTAAATGGCTGAACTCATGTCTCATGTGCAGCCCGCACAAACCTATTTCACCTTGATATAAAAACGGGTAAAGCCATCGTCGTCTTTCTCACCGAGGTAATCGTGCCCGGCCTTCTTGGCAAAACCGGGAAGGTCGTTTTTTGTGCCGGGATCCGTGCCCAAGATTTCAATGATTTGACCCGATGTCATCTTGCCTACGGCCTTCTTCGTTTTGAGAAGCGGCATGGGGCAGCTTAGCCCTCTACAGTCCAATGTTTCGTCCGGTGTGATGTCAGTTGCCATAACCCAAACCTCCTTGTATGATGTATTTCTCCACAAACCCTGATGTCCCTGTAAAAAGTCCTCCTTACAGGGCGTTAAGGCCTTCAATGTGAGAGATTGTCTCTCAGGATGTTGAAAACTATTTGATACTAAATCACTTATCAGTCAACTCGAAAATTTCCTGACGCCTTGGAACCCGTAACCTGCAACCAGCAACGAGTGTCCGGTAACGAGTCCAAATTCTAGTACCTTGGCATCCAGGTATTCTCCTCTTCCATAGGACTGTTGACCGAAACGGAGCATCTTGGCGCAAAGGGCCTTGTCAGGCACAAATGGTGTCTGCGGTTCGGTTAAGACGTATGGCGTAAGAACCCAGAGGAGAGCGGCGAGAGAGAGAAAAAAGACCAATAGATGCGACAGGAACGGGCACTTCATAACCTACGCCTCGTGCTTTTGTTTTGCTTTTCGCCGACAGCCTTGCCAGCGTACTGAACGCGGGCCAGCCCGAGCCGAAGGCGATCATAGATTTAAGGGTTTCGAAGAAGCGTAAACGATGCGTGGGGCAAAAAGTCTCACCGATGACGTAAAACATTTCCCTGTTTCATCGGCGTTAACGACCGTTGGCAGCCGATCGCGCAGAGACATTGCATTCATGCTGAGACGGAATTGCCTGCATTTTTCTTAAGGAAGTACATATATTATATCTCACCGCTCACGACTGTCAAGAGATTTTCCCAAAATGTCGTCTCCCCACCCGCGATGGAGAAGCCGATGCAGTTTATGTTGTTGACACGCAATCCCCTTTTACATATTGTTCATCTCTACAAGGGAAGCGAACGAATATTCGTGCCGAGTGTTTGATCTGATAACCGTCACTTTTTGTGAAGAAAGATGCCGTATGGAACCCAATGAGGAACTGGAACTGGAAATATCAAGGCTGGGGGAATGCCGGATTACGTCACCCATGGATTCGACGGATTTTGTTGACGATGAGGTGCGCGTCCTTTTTCATTCGACCCTCAAGGAGGCAGAGGGCATCTTCGAGGCCTGCGGCCGCCTTCCCTCCTTTGAAATGGCCGGGCCGAGGAAGAAGATCTATTTCGATCCCTCAAAGCTCAAGTGCGGGATCGTCACGTGCGGGGGTATCTGTCCGGGTCTGAACAATGTGATCCGCGCCATTGTGATGAGCCTTCACCATCACTACGGCGTTCCATCGGCATTCGGTTTTCAGTATGGATACGAAGGCCTTTCGCCGGCCTATCGGCATGCCCCTATGGAACTGAATCTCGAAAAGGTATATGATATCCACTTAAAAGGGGGTACGATCCTGGGTTCGTCCCGAGGGCCTCAGGACGTCTCGGATATGGTGGACACCCTCGAGCGGATGAACATCGGCATCCTGTTCACCATCGGGGGGGACGGCACCTTGCGCGGGGGGCAGGCCATCTCCGAGGAGATCCGGCGACGCGGGCTCAAGATCAGCGTGATCGGGATCCCCAAGACCATCGACAATGACATCTCCTATATGGACAAATCCTTTGGGTTCGAGACCGCGGTGGCCGAGACGCGGACCTCCATCTACTCGGCCCACGTGGAGGCCGAAGGCGCCCGGAACGGCATCGGCCTGGTGAAACTCATGGGGAGGGAGTCCGGGTTTATCGCGGCCCATGCCACATTGGCCAACAGCGACGTCAACTTCTGTCTGGTGCCGGAGGTCCCTTTCACGCTGAACGGCCTTTTGTCGGCCCTCAGTGACAGACTCGAAAAGCGGAACCATGCCGTGATCGTGGTGGCCGAAGGGGCAGGACAGGATCTCCTGGAGAAGACCGGCAAGCGGGATGCATCCGGCAACGTCCGTCTGACAGATATCGGGATCTTTTTGAGGGATCAGATCACGGCCCATTTCAAAGATGCCGGCATCAAGATCGTTCTCAAATATATTGATCCCAGCTACACCATTCGAAGCCGACCCGCCAATACGCATGATTCGGTATTTTGCCTCCTGTTGGGCCACTGCGCGGTGCATGCGGGCATGAGCGGCCGGACCAACATGGTCGTGGGTTACTGGAACGGCGAGTTCACCCACGTGCCCATCCCCCTGGCCGTTTCAAAGCGGAAGCACGTAAGTCCGGAAGGCCGGTTGTGGAGCAGCGTATTGGAATCCACGGGACAGCCGAGAGAGATGGCCTGACACTGTGTATGCCTGCGGCCGACGGCGCCCTTTTACACTGTGTAAAAAATATGGACAGGTGCATGCTCCGCCCTCGAGGTCTTGTATCCCGAAGAACCCCCTATTCCCTGGTGTCTCAGGGGTGTTTGCGGGACATCATGCATGTCGCGCGACTGGCATAGCCGTTGCAGAAACCACCTTGGATTCCTGTCCCTCTGAGGTCCACACAAACCCGGATAAACGAGAAATGGGAGCGCACGGTCCAGAACAGCCCGTAGCATGCGTTTTCTGTATTTCGTGTTCAACTGTCGGTGTCTCGTCCAAAAAGCAGCGGTTCGCTATGCCACCCGATACTCCAAATGAACGGGAGCAACCCAAAACCCGACAGGCGAATTGGACGTTTCATAGCAGTGCCTGAACGAACACCAGGTTTTCGCTCAGGAAATCCGAAATCCGAAGCTCGAAATCCGAAACAATGACCCAAACCCTAAATGCCTCAATGACAGAAACATCCTGTTTTCAAGCTGTTGGTTTTTGTCATTTGGACATTCGATATTCGTATTTGTTTCGGATTTCGAAATTCGATATTCGGGTTTTGGCTGAACAGGGGTTTCCGTTCAGCCACGAATTAACTAATAATCGCAACATTTTAGACAGAAGAGCGATATTTGGGGCAAAGGATCGCCCCGACCCGGAAGGCTTTTTGAAAGACGTTCGGAATTTAATGTTGATTTTTTCTTGACACCCCCCCAAAATCATATATAAAGGAGCTTGTTACAAAATGCACAAGGCTTGTCTGTGAGAGAATCGTAGGTGAAAGTTCCGCCCATCCCGGGCCAGAACCATATCCCAAGAAGAGGAGGATGTTGTATGTCAAATCTCATTGTACCGCATGGCAAAGAAGAAAAACTGATTCCGTTGTTATTAGAGGGAGCCGAACTCAAGGCCGAGACCGAAAGGGCCAAGACACTCAAACAGATTCGGATAACATCCAGAGAAACCTCCGACCTTATCATGCTGGGCATCGGTGCCTTTACCCCTTTAACCGGTTTTATGACCAAGGCCGATTGGAAGGGCGTATGCGATAAGTTCCTCATGGCGGATGGGACCTTCTGGCCCATTCCTATCACGGTCTCAACTGACGATGAGGCTATCAAGGAGGGAGATGAACTCGCCCTGGTGGACGAAGAAACCGGTACCACGATCGCCACTATGAAGGTCACCGAGAAATACACCATTGACAAGGAGTATGAGTGCAAGGCCGTTTTTACCACTACGGATATGGAACATCCCGGGGTGGCAAAGGTCATGGCCCAGGGCAAATACAACCTTGCCGGGCCGGTTAAGGTCCTGAGCGAGAGCTATTATCCCGAGCACTTCAAGGGCCTTTATCAGCGCCCTGCCGAGTCCAGGAAGATCTTTGAAGACCTGGGATGGAGCAAGGTTGCGGCCCTGCAGCTCCGCAATCCGATGCACCGCTCACATGAATTTTTGGCCAAGATCGCCGTTGAGGTTATGGACGGCGTCTATATCCATCAGCTGGTGGGCAAACTGAAGGCCGGCGACATTCCCGCAGAGGTCCGCGTAAAGGCCATCCAGGCACTGGTAGACAATTACTTTGTCAAAGGCACCGTGGTCCAGGGCGGTTATCCCATGGAGATGCGGTATGCGGGTCCCCGGGAAGGATTGCTCCATGCCGTCTTCCGCCAGAATTACGGGTGCAGTCACATGATCATCGGTCGTGACCATGCCGGCGTGGGTGATTATTACGGGCCTTTTGATGCGCAGAAGATCTTTGATCAGATCCCGGAAGGCGGGCTTAAGTGCCAGAATCTCAATATCGACTGGACCTTCTATTGCAACAAGTGCGGCGGCATGGCCTCCATGAAGACATGCCCCCACGGCAAGGCAGACAGAATCCTTCTCTCCGGTACGGTGGTCAGGAAGACCCTCTCCGAGGGCGGAGAATTGGACCCGAGGTTCTCCCGTCCCGAGGTCGCCGCAATCCTTCAGGATTACTATCAGAACCTGGAGGAAAAGGTCGAGATCAAGCTGCACGGCGCGGCCACCGGTGATGTGAAAAAATAGTAATTAAAAGGCCGCCTTCTCCATGTGGGAGGGTGGCCTTTTCAGCTCTGATGTCGATCGGTTATCTGAGAGAACAGAGCATAGAGAGTATCATAGAGAAAGGAGGTGCAAGAGGGCAGGTTTTTCCATCGATTGATTCAATCTTTAAAAGCCTTAAAACCGTTAATTGTAGGAGGTGTAATAATGCCGAGTTTTGTATTTGCAGAAAAGTGCGATGGTTGCAAAGGGCAGGACAAGACAGCGTGTATGTACATTTGCCCCAACGACCTGATGGTGCTGGATAAAGAGAAGATGAAGGCATACAACCGGGATCCGTCCATGTGCTGGGAATGCCAGTGCTGCGTCAAGATCTGCCCGCAGCAGGCCATGGATGTCCGCGGTTATTCGGACTTCATTCCTCTGGGAGCAAGCTGTGTTCCCTTGAGGGGGTCTCAGGACATTATGTGGACGATCAAGTTCCGCGATGGGAGCCTCAAGCGATTCAAGTTCCCCATCCGGACCACGGATGAGGGCACAGCGGATCCCTTGGGTGGGTATCCCACGCATGACGATCTGAACAGTCCTGCCTTAGCCACCGAGCCTGCATCGTTGGGTCTCGATGCGGTTCCCTCAATTTAATGAAAGGAGGTATATAGATATGGCAAATTTTGAAACAGTAGAAGTAAAGACTGACCTCCTGATTCTCGGTGGGGGATTTTCGGCATGTGGTGTTGCCACAGAGGCAGCTTACTGGGCAAAGAAAAACGGCCTGAAGGTCACCCTGGTGGACAAGGCGGCTTTGGATCGAAGCGGCGCCGTGGCCATGGGCCTTTCGGCCATCAACCAGTATGTGGGCATTAAGGATGGAGAGAACACCGTTGAGGACTATGTCCGCTATGTTCGTCAGGACCTGATGGGCGTCTCAAGGGAAGATCTGGTTTATAACATCGCCCGTCACGTGGATTCAACGGTGCATCTCTTTGAGAAATGGGGTCTCAAGATCTGGACCGACGAAAATGGCAAGTATGTGCATGAGGGCCGCTGGCAGCTCATGATCAACGGCGAGTCTTACAAGATCCTCATTGCCGAGGCAGCCAAAAACGCCCTTGCCGATGCGGGCGGTGAGATCTTTGAAAGAATCTTTATTGTCGAGCCGATCCTGGACGGCAACAAGTGTGTGGGCGCGGTCGGCTTCAGTACCCGTGAAGAGAAGATCTATGTCTTCAAGGCCAAGGCCACCGTGGCCACCATGGGCGGCGCGGTTCACGTGTTCCGGCCCAGGTCGGTCGGTGAAGGTTTTGGGCGTTCCTGGTATCCGCCGTTTAACACCGGTTCCAGCGCCTATTTCACCATCAAGGCCGGCGCTGAGATGACCTGCCAGGAAGTCCGGTTCATCCCGGTAAGGTTCAAGGATGCCTATGGTCCTGTGGGCGCATGGTTCCTCCTCTTCAAGTCGAGGGCTATCAGCTCGGAGGGCGGTGAATACATGGCGGTCCGGAAGGAAGAACTCAATAACTGGGCCCCCTACGGTCTGGCCAAGCCGATTCCCGCGAACCTGAGAAACTATCTCGGCATGCTGGATGTGGATGCAGGCTTAGGTCCTCTGTACATGGAGACTGCCGAGGCCATCAACAAGATCGCCGATCAGTTCAAGGATGATCCCAAGGCGTTCAAGAAGAAGATGAAGGAACTTGAGGCCGAGGCATGGGAAGACTTCCTGGATATGACCATCTCCCAGGCCCATCTCTGGGCGGGTCTGAATGTCAAGCCGGAAGAGAAGCATTCTGAGATCGCGGCCTGCGAGCCCTACTTCATCGGCTCCCACTCCGGCGCCTCCGGCGCCTGGGTGAGTGGTCCCGAAGATCTGGATACCCCCTACAAATGGGGTTATCCCAATATGTGTACCACAGAAGGGCTTTTTGCGGCCGGCGACGCCTCGGGCGCATCCAGCCATAAGTTCTCTTCCGGTTCCCATGCGGAAGGACGGATCGCGGGTAAGGCGGCCATTAAATA
>JAWOIH010000397.1:0-5485 GCA_046484725.1 Candidatus Desulfacyla sp.
CCCAGTTTCCCATGGAAACCTTGGGCGATTTTGCATATAATGCGAAATAAACCAATAAACGGCTGCCCGCCTGGTGGTTCACGGGCAGATCCGGGGACAGAGTCGATCGGGGTTGACGCCTTTCACTATGGACACCCTTACCTACCTCATCTTTATTCTCTCTTACGCCCTCATCGCGTCCCGCCGGCTTTCCCTCCTCCCCATCGGCAGACCGGCCGGCGCCCTTCTCGGCGCCTTCCTCATGGTGGCCGTCGGAACCCTGACCCCGGAGGAGAGCTACCGGGCCATCGACGGCAACACCATCCTCCTCCTGTTCAGCACCATGGCCCTTACCGTCTACCTCGAAGACGCGGGGTTTTTCCAATGGCTGGCGCAGATCATCCTCTCTGCATGCAGGCGGCCCGTCACCCTCCTGTGGGCCGTATGTCTCCTCTCAGGGTCTCTTTCCGCATTTCTGGTAAACGATACGGTCTGCATCTTCCTGACCCCGGTTGTGGTCTCCCTCTGCACCCGTGCCGGATTGCCCCTGGGACCTTTCTTGATAGCCCTGGCCACCTCGGCCAATATCGGGAGCGCTGCCACCCTGGTGGGAAATCCCCAGAACATGATTATCGCGAGCCTCAGTCACATACCGTTTCCCCGGTTTCTCATGTTCGCCGGCCCCCCGGCCCTGATGGGGCTGCTCATCAACGGGGCGCTCCTTTGGCTCTTTTACCGGAGACGCCTTCCGGCGCAGATGTGCATGGAGCCGGTCGGCCCTTCGGTCCCCAAAAACTCGAAACGACTGAAACAGGTTCTGCCCGTCATGGGAGGGGTGATGGCCGGGTTTTTCGCCGGGTTTCACCTGGGATACACGGCCCTGGCCGGCGTCATGGTGCTCGTTCTCCTGGACAGAAAAGACCCTCGGGAGACCTTTGCCCGCATCGACTGGGCCCTTCTCATCTTTTTCTGCTGTCTGTTCATGGTGATAGCGGGTCTGGCCAAAACAGGAATTGTGGAGAGATGCTGGGCGGCCTCGGCGAGGTACATGTCCTTTTCCAGTCATGAGGGACTTTCCCTGTTCACCCTGCTGATGACCGTCGGGTCCAACCTGTTGAGCAACGTGCCCATGGTCCTCCTCACGGGCCCTCACCTGGGCGAGCTGGGCAACTCGGAGATGGGATGGGTCCTCCTGGCCTATATCACTACGGTGGCCGGAAATCTGACCCTGATCGGCTCGGTGGCCAACATCATCGTGGCCGAGCGGGCCCGGGATCAGTACACCCTGGGATTTTTTGAATACCTTCGGTTCGGGCTTCCCTCCACCCTGATCGTTCTCAGTGTGGGCGTTGCCCTGATTTACCGAAGCATGTCGTGAAGATGTGACCCGGGATCCCCGGCTCACGACACGGACAGAAGGTAAGAAGATGAGAAGGCAAGAGGGTTAGCCCGCAACAGAAAAGGGACCCTGTAATCCGTGCAATCCGTGCCGAAAAAATAAAGTGTCATATCGAGGATGAAACCGGAAAGGAAAAAATCATGTTTCGAATTCGAAGGGTTTATGATGATATTCTTCCCAATGATCGGTCTGCCGTGGAGCAGGTACAGGGAATCCTCCGTTCCCAGTTTGACTCCCTATCAAAGGCGGATATAGACAAGCTGCCGCTTCAGTTGAAGAATCCGCTCAAGTTTCGTTTTCGCACCATCCTCCATATTGCCGAGGGTGAACGGAGGGTCGTCAAGGGGTTTGCCTTGATGATGCATGCGCCCGATATCCATTTCAGTTATCTCGATTTTCTGGCCGCGGATCCTAAACGTATGGGGGGCGGCATCGGGGGCGCTCTTTACGAAGGCGTTCGCGAAGAAGCCCGGCTCTTGAACAGCATCGGCCTGTTCTTTGAATGCCTCCCCGATGATCCGAACCTGTGCCACGACCCGGAACTTCTGAAAGAAAACCGGGCCCGCCTCAGGTTTTACGAGCAATACGGCGCCCGCCCGATCATCCACACCGAGTATGAAACCCCCTTTTCAGCGGGCGACGATAGTCCGCCCTATCTCGTATTCGATGGCCTGGGACGCACGGAAAGGCCTTCTTCCCAACACTGCCGCAACATTGTCCGTGCGATCCTGGAACGTAAATACGGTTCCAGGTGTCCTTTAGGCTATGTGGACAAGGTGGTTGCCTCTTTCAAGGACGACCCGATCCGCCTGAGGGAACCGAGATATGCGAAACAGAACAAACCCGGGAGACTGAACAGCCTGCCCAGGCGCTCCATGGTTCACCGGCTCGGGCTGGTGGTCAGCGATAAACACCAGATCCATCACGTACCCGAACGGGGGTATGTTGAATCGCCCGTGAGGATTCGAACCATTCTCAAGGAACTTGAAAAAACAGATCTCTTCGAACGGTTGCCCATACGCCATTTTTCGAAAAAATTTATCACTGCGGTCCATGACAGGCGGTTTGTGGAATACCTGAAGGCGGTGTGCACAAAATTGGCCCCGGACAAATCCGTCTACCCATATGTATTTCCCATCCGGAACGCGGCCCGTCCGCCCAAAGATCTGCCGGTCCGTGCCGGATACTTCTGTATGGACGTGTTTACCCCGCTCAATCAAAACGCCTATCATGCCGCCAAACGGGCGGTGGACTGCGCTCTCACCGCGGCCCAGGCCATCCTGGAAGGCTATCGCATGACCTACGCCCTGGTTCGCCCCCCGGGACACCATGCGGAACGTCATGTGTTCGGCGGATTCTGCTATTTCAATTCGGCCGCCATTGCGGCAAACTATCTGTGCCGCTACGGAAAGACGGCCATCCTGGACGTGGACTACCACCATGGCAACGGCACGCAGGACATCTTCTACAAGCGCTCGGATGTCCTGACCGTCTCCATCCATGGTCACCCGAGGGTTGCCTATCCTTACTTCTCCGGATTCGAAGATGAGAAGGGCGAAGGGCCGGGAAAAGGCTACAACCTGAACATCCCTTTGCCTGAAGTGATTACCGGCGTCCAGTATCGAGAGGCACTGAAGAGGGCCGCCGGTCGCATCCGAAGATTCAGACCCGTATTCCTGGTCGTGGCCCTGGGGCTCGATCCGGCCAAAAATGATCCGACCGGGACGTGGCTTCTCACTGCGGATGATTTTTTTGAGAACGGGAAAATCATCGGCAGCCTGAACCTCCGCACCCTGGTCGTTCAGGAGGGCGGATACAGGGTTCGCTCCCTGGGCGTCAACGCCCGTCATTTCTTCTCGGGCCTGGCCCACGGCGGAGAGGGGCAGTGATCCCGGTGAAAATGCGGCCGACGGGTATCCTCACTCTATCTGAGTGTGGTTGCCGCACGGAGAAAAGAATAGACCATTACCTGTTGGTCCAGATAGAGGGCATTTCCCTCTGCCTGCTAACCCTAAGGCAGCCTGACAGCCCCAACCGGGTGCAAGATGTTTGAAGGTATCTGATCGGTTGCAGCCGCAACAGAATTTTAACTATATTTTCATCAATTCCAAACCCCGGATTGCCGGATGAATCCCGGCATTTTGCGTTTCATCCTCTGAAATCCCTGTTTTGTCGCAATCCTCTTGCAGCATTCTGGGATATGGTGAAAATGGGTATAAACAGATGCAAAACAGGGGAGTTACAACCCGCAACACGTTTCAAAGGAGGGATCATCATGTTGGCTCAGCAGATATCGCGTCGTTCCTTTTTGTCCATCACTGCCATGGCAGGGGCAGCAATGGCGCTTGACTGGAACAGAATAGAGGCCCTTGCCTCGGGAATGGGGCCGAAGGAGGACTATCCCACCGTGGTCATCGGCGCCGGCCTGGGAGGGCTCTGCTGCGCAGCCTATCTGGCAAAACAGGGGATTCCCGTGACCGTTCTCGAAAAGCACGACATCCCCGGAGGATATGCAACGGCATTCGACCGTGCAGGGGGGAAGTTCTCTTTCGAGGTGTCGCTGGAAGGGACCGCCATCAAAGGGGGCGCCGCCGGACAGATGCTCCGGAATCTCGGTATTATGGACAAGCTCGATTTTGTAGCGCTTCCCGAGGCCTTTCGGACCGGAGTCGGGGATAAAGAAATCCTGTTCCCTCAGGCCGATCCCGAGGCCTTTATTAAGGAGATGGGTAAGCACTTTCCTCAAGAGGCGAGCGGCATTCGCGGCTTTATTCAGGAGGTTCTCGACATTTGCGAGGAAACCCATGCCTATGGGCCTAAATCGAAATTCCTGAAGACCCTCCTTAAACCCATCTTTCCGCTCCAGTATCCAAAGATGTGGGCGGTCCGCAACAAGTCCCTGGCGGACCTGCTGGATGCATATGTGAAGGACCCTGGGGCAAGGGAGGTCCTCTCGGCCATGTGGCCCTATTACGGTCTGCCCCCTTCAAAGCTCTCGGGATTCTATTACGCCGTTGCCACCGGCGGATATCTGAAAAACGGCTCTTATTACATCAAGGAGAGGTCCCAGAACTTAAGCGATCTTCTGACGGAGGCCATAGAATGTTCAGGAGGAAAGGTCCGCTGCGAGACCGAGGCAAAGGAGATTCTTATTGATCAGGGCGCGGTGAAGGGGGTCCGGACAGTTGCGGGAGACATCCTCCCGGCACGGGCCGTGGTGAGCAATGCCAGTGCATTGACCACATTTCAAGACATGCTCCCCTCGAATGCGGTGTCTGAGGAGTACCATCAGAAGCTCTTGTCCTACCGGCCCAGCATCTCCTGCTTTATTGTCTGGCTGGGACTGAACCGCGAGCTGCGGGGCACCGTGCCATGGTACGCCACAGGCGTGAGGTCGGGTCAGGGGGCCGAGGCCGATTATCTCTCCTGCGTCAAGGGAGAAGTGGAGACATGCAGCTTCGGCGTGACCCTCTACGACACCCTCTATAAAGGCTACTCCAGCCCCGGGACCTCTACCCTGAAGATCATCTGTCTTTCCGGTTATGAACCGTGGAGAAAATTCGAAGCGGATTACAGGGCGGGGAACAAAGGGGCATACCAAACCGAAAAGGACCGGTGGACCGACATATTGATCCGGCGCACCGAGGAACACCTGATCCCGGGTCTTGGGTCCATGATCGAGGTGAAAGAGGCCGGAACCCCGCTTACCTGCTGGCGATACACCGGAAACACCGAGGGCGCCATCTACGGATTCGAGCAGTCCATGGACAATGCCTTCATGAACCGGATCGACAACCGCACGCCTGTGAAGGGCCTTTACCTGGCCAGCGCCTGGGGAAACCCTGGCGGCGGATACGGGGGCGTTCTCAGGGCGGGGGAACTGGCCTTCCAACAGATCATGGAAGACTGGAGTTAAAAAAACAGGGTGATCAGGCTCAAAGGGCGCAGCGATACCCTGACCGTGAGCAACCGCCACATGCACCTGTTCAGACAGATGTGACGGCAGTCCTTTCAATTCAAGAAGCGGTAAGATGTCGTTTACGAGCGCTTAAACCGCCCAGGCCTGCCAGCAGCACGAACAGGCCGATGAGTACCCATTGGTTCAAT
>JAWOIH010000002.1:0-14251 GCA_046484725.1 Candidatus Desulfacyla sp.
GTATTCATCATCCGGGCCAGTTCCCTGAGCCCCACACACGTCTCCAGCCTGAGATCCCTCAGCATGTCGCCAAATCCCTTTTCCATAAAATCCTTTCCCAGTCAGTAGTGTTCTATATAGCCGAACACACCTGGCGTGTCAAGAGGAATCTCGAGAAATCGTGAGAGATACCATGGAGAATTGGGAAGGGAGGCAAATATCTTGCTTTTACTGGTCGGGGCGAGAGGATTTGAACCTCCGACACCCTGCTCCCAAAGCAGGTGCGCTACCAGGCTGCGCCACGCCCCGATGTCTCGATCCGTCAGATGCAGTATGGGTGAGTTTAGTCACTTGCAGGCGCAAAATCAAGCCCATATTTGCGCATTAATTTCTTGACCTCCAAGGCGCTTCTATTTATAGTATCGGGTTAAGTGGACGCAGCTGTTTTTAAGGCAGGAGAAGGGTTGCGCCGCGACATACCTGAAATTTAAGGAGGCCTCACATGGACCTTTTCAGAAAGATCGGCATCGGAATTGTTACCATCATCCCCGCCTTTGTATTGGGCGGCCTTATCTGGGATTGGTTCGGGTCCTGGCTGGCTGTTCTGGGGATGGTGATCATTGTGGGGATCTTTTCCGGTTCCGCTATCGCAGGAAAATTTTCCAGGGAACAGGGATAAAACCGGTTTTTTTACCCATCCGTGGGTCAAGGGGGGATCGAACCCCGTGGTTCGGTCCCCCCTATTCGGCTTAGGCGATCCCGAGACTGAATTTGAGGGATTTGAGGGTATTTTTCATGAGCATGGTAATGGTCATGGGTCCCACGCCGCCCGGAACCGGTGTGATATAGCCGGCAATCTCCTTGGCCGCGTCAAAGTCCACATCCCCTCTCAGGATGGCCACCTTTTTGCCCGTCTTTTCACTGACTTTTTCCCCTACGCGGTTGACACCCACATCAATGACACAGGCGCCCGGCTTGATCCACTCTGGTTTTACCAGCCCAGGAACACCGGCCGCAACAATCAGGATATCGGCCCGCCTGCAATGGGACGCCATGTCTTTGGTCCGGGTGTGAACGATGGTAACGGTGGAATTGGCGCCCGGACCTTTCTGGAGCATCATGTTGGCAATCGGCTTTCCCACAATATTGGAACGGCCCACGACCACCACCTCGGCGCCGCTGGTCTCTACCCCGGATCGCACGATCATCTCCTGGATGCCTGCAGGCGTACAGGGGGGGAATTTGACCTCAGAGCCCCCGATCATCAGCCTCCCCACGTTTACGGGATGGAAACCATCCACGTCCTTGTCCGGATCGATCGCATTGAGGACCTTTTTCTCATTGATCTGCTTTGGAAGCGGCAACTGCACCAGGATCCCATGGATTGAATCATCCTTGTTATACTTATCGATCAGGGCGAGGAGTGCTTCTTCAGAGATATCTTCAGGTTGGTTATCTTGAATCTCTTTGAATCCCAACTGGTTGGCGGTCTGGACCTTGAGCGTGACATAGGATATGGAGGCGGGATTCGCTCCCACCAGAATGGTCACCAGACCCGGAACAACGCCATGCTTTTCCTTGATCTCCTTGACTTCCGCTTCGATTTCCTTGAGGATGTGTTCCCGAATGTCAGTTCCTTTAATCAGTTTTGCCGTCATCTTGAATCTCCTTTGCTGAAAAGTTTTTACTCACCCAATAAATTTAGTAACTTTGAGAAAAAAGTTACAAAGTCCGCATGGCATGTCCATATCATACTAACCGGGTTATATCAAACATTTTGTGCCACGGGTTACGGGTTCAGAGGTTTTCTGCGGTTAAGGGGCGAAATCGTAAATTGTAAACGGGGAGTTACCTTGAGTACCACAGGAGGAAATCGATGAAGGCCAACCTTATTTACATCACCGCAGGGAGTATGGATGAGGCCAGGACTATCGCAAAAGAGCTGGTCTCGAATCGATTGGCCGCATGCGCCAACATCATTGACAACATGAATTCCCTGTATTGGTGGAATGGGGAGGTTCAGGACGACAGGGAGGTCATCCTTATAGCCAAGACCGTTGAATCTCTGGTCCCCGAGTTGATTGACACGGTTAAATCGATGCACAGCTATGAATGTCCCTGCATCGTAAGCCTCCCGATTATAGATGGGAACCCGGCCTTCCTGGAGTGGATTGCGAAGGAGACCCGGTAAGGACCGAAGACCCAAGCCCGCCGGTCATCCCTTGAGGGAACGTCTTTTTTTCATCATTTTCAAAAAGAAAATAGCGACCCCAGCGCCCAGCACCACCAGGATGGCGATATTGTAATGGAACATGATGTAGGCCATTCTCTCTTTGACGGTCTCCCAGTGGGTCCCGATGGAATAACCGAGTAAAATCCAGATCAGGTTCCATACGGCGGCGCTGATCAGTGCCAGCAGGGCAACCCTGGGGACCCTCAGTTGCGATATCCCTCCGGCAAGGGATATGACCGATCGGATTCCGGGAAAGAAGCGGTTCAGCAATATGAGAAGATAGCCGTATTTTTTGAACCATTCTTCGGCCCGCACGATATCGTTCGCCTTAAAAAACCGGTAATCCCGTTCAATAAAAAAACGCCGGCCCAGGAGGCTCCCGATCCAAAAGAGAAACATGAAGCCGAGCAGGCTCCCCGACGTGGTCGCCAGATAGACCCCCATAAAAGAGAGCCTTCGGGTGCCGACCAGAAAGGCCCCAAAGGCGGTAATGGTATCACCCGGGATGGGCGGGAAGACGTTTTCCACAAATGCGCTCACCCCCAGCAGAATGTAAACGAGGGCATTGGGAAGCGAATCAAGAAAATTGAGAAAACCGTCTAACCAGACCAATGGACCTCCGTAGGCGCAAGGGAGATAAGTGTGGAGTGTGAAGCGTGGAGTTAAAAGTTAAGATCGGAGTTTTGCCTCTTTCAACTTTAGGCACTTCAAACTCGTCACTTCAAACTTGAAAAACCAGCATCCGGTATCCAGGATCTGATGATTATTCTGTTTTCACGGCCAAAAGACAAGTCCTCTTTTTGCCTTGACGGGATTTGCGTCTTCTGGTATTTCAACATGTCTAAACAGGAGGTCGTATTACGTGGCAAACAAAAAGATCAGCAGAAAAGAACTGCTAAAAGGGCCGGATGAGTTTCTGACCTTGTCCGGCAGGGCCGTCGCCTTCTTCGGCGACCACCTGCGTGAGTTGAAGATCGTCGGGATCGGTGTGGCCGTTATCCTTGTGGGCTATCTCTCTGTGTACGGATACATGCGTCACACCAACAAGAAAGGCCAGGAGGCCTACAATCTGGCCTTCAACGCCTTGATAGACGCCTCTACCCCCGATTCAGAACCTGAAGCGGGTGCCCTACCGGAAAATGTTGACATTAAAGAGGCCGAAGCCCTGTTTGCGCAGGTGATCGACGAATATGGAATGTCGAAGGCCGCCCGTCTGGCCCTGCCGCAGGTGGGCCATATCAAATTTACTCAAGAGGAATACGATGAGGCCATCCGCTACTATGACCGGTTTACAGAAAAAATCTCGGGCCATAAGGAATATGAAGACCTGACCTCTCTGGCCCTGGCCTCGTGCCATGAAGCCAAAGGGGAGCTTAAAGAGGCCATTTCAATCCTGACGCCCCTTGTGGAGAACCCGGCCAATCCATTCAGGGAGACGGCCATGTTAAGCCTGGAACGTCTGTACAGGCTGGATAATCAGCCGGATAAGGCACATGGCGTTTTAGAAAAATTCGTTCAGGAATATAGAACATCTCCCTTTTTACCGATGGCCAAGGCCCGTCTCTGAATTCTTTACCTGCGACACGGCGCAGAACGCCCCCTCCCTTACTTGAGGCCTGCGCAGGTCCCCGGCCATCCATGCGCCAGGCTGAGGTTTTCTCGTTATTTGCATTCTTCCTTATTGGGACGGCTGATCCTGATTCATCCCCGGAAGGGGACGGGTCTTTTTTCTTGACAGTCCTGGAGGCCTTTTTTATAGTCATTTTGTAGCTGAAATATAGCTTTTCAGGAGGGAACCTCATGATTATCATGGAGATTTTGGCCAGAAACGCCAGGATGTACAGAGACGAAATCGCCCTCATTGAAAGGGAGCCTGCCAAGCAGAGACGGGTGGCCATCACCTGGAATCAGTTTGATGAGATGGCCAATCAAATCGCCAATGCCCTCATCCAGAAGGGCATCCGGAAGGGAGACAAGGTCATTCACCTGATGATGAACTGCCTTGAATGGCTTCCCGCCTATTTCGGCATATTGAGGAGCGGCGCCTGGGCCGTGCCCCTCAATTTCCGCTTCTCAGCCGACGATATCCGATATTGTGCAGATATCGCGGAGGCAAAGGCCTTGATATTCGGGGAAGAGTTTGTGGAGCGGATCGACGCCATCAAAGAAGACATGGGGACCATCCACGATTTTATATTTGTAGGCCCGGAAGAGGCCCGGCCGACGTATGCCGAATCGTTTTATGCCTTTCTGCAGAACGGCGCTCCCGACAACCCCCATATCCCGATGGATCTCTTAGACAATGCAGCCCTCTATTTTACCTCGGGCACCACCGGAACCCCCAAGCCGATCCTCCTGACCCACCGGAACCTCGAGGCTGCCTGTGTGGTCGAAAACCGGCATCACAACCAGACCCATGATGACAATTTCCTCTGCATCCCTCCCCTGTATCATACCGGTGCAAAGATGCACTGGTTCGGGAACTTCATTGTGGGCGCCAGGGGGGTGATTTTAAAGGGGGTCAAACCTGAATGGATTCTCGAGGCGGTGAGCGAGGAGCAGGCAACCATCGTCTGGCTCCTGGTGCCGTGGGCCCAGGACATCCTGATCGCCATTGAAAACGGGGATGTCAACTTAAGCGACTACAAACTGGACCAGTGGCGGTTGATGCATATCGGGGCCCAGCCCGTGCCCCCGAGTCTCATCAAAAACTGGAAAAAGGTCTTCCCGAATCATGCGTATGATACCAACTACGGCCTGAGCGAGACAACCGGTCCCGGATGCGTTCATTTAGGGATGGAGAACCTCCACAAGGTCGGCGCCATCGGCGTCCCGGGGTTTGACTGGGAATACAAGGTCATGGACCTTGACGGCAGGGAGGTTAAAAAGGGCGAACCGGGCGAGCTCGCGGTGAAAGGTCCCGGCGTGATGAAGGAGTATTACAAAAACCCGGAGGCCACAAAGAGCACCCTTGTTGACGGCTGGCTCCACACGGGCGATATGGCCCGGGTGGATGAAGACGGCTTTATCTGGCTGGTAGACCGTAAGAAGGACATCATTATTACGGGCGGCGAGAACATCTTCCCTGTGGAGATCGAGGAGTTCCTCATGGAAAACCGACACGTTCAGGACGCGGCCGTCATCGGGATCCCTGACGAACGGTTGGGAGAAATCGTCGCCGCGGTGATCAAGGTCAAGCCGGGGGCCGCGCTGACCGAACAGGATGTCGTCGATTTCTGCGAAGGATTGCCTCGATACAAACGGCCGCGCAAGATCATCTTTGGCGACGTTCCCAGGAATCCCACCGGAAAGATAGAAAAGCCCAAACTCAGAAAACAGTATGCAGGCATGGCGGAGAGTTTCAAGATATAGGGGGAATTGAGGGATTGAAAATGCTGGGATGCTGGAATTTTGGAATTGAGAAATCGAGGGGTTTAAACATTTGAGAATTTGGAATTGCGGTATTGCGGAAAATCTTAGTGCCTTCGCTCTGTGAAACCCTTTTTGCCGTTGTTTCACGGGGTGTCTTTGTGAGAGGCATTTTTGGAATTTCTTAACCATCAAACGTTGGGAGGCAAGACATGCATAAGCTATTGACGGATACGCCGGGAGAAGAAATGCTCCTCCTGGGCAACGAGGCCATTGCCCGAGGCGCCCTGGAGGCAGGGGTCTCCTTTGCCACATGTTATCCGGGAACCCCTTCTTCCGAGATCCCGGAGAACTTCTTCAACATCAGCAGGGAAAGCGACCTCTATTTTGAATACTCAACCAATGAAAAGGTGGCACTCGAGGTCGCTGCCGGGGCCGCGGTCTCAGGTCTCAGGACCATGGTGACCATGAAACACGTGGGCATGAATGTGGCCGCTGATCCGCTCATGACCCTTGCGTATGTGGGCATCACCGGAGGCATGGTGATCATCAATGCGGATGACCCCTCCCTTTTCTCGAGCCAGAACGAACAGGACAACCGCTACTTCGCCCGTCTTTCAGGGCTCCCCATGTTGGAACCCACCAACCCCCAGGAGATGAAAGACATGACCGTGGCGGCCTTTGATCTGTCCGAGGAGCTGAAGCTTCCGGTCATCATCAGAACCACCACGAGGCTCGCCCACATTCGAGGACCGGTCCGTCTGGGTGCACTGAAACCGGTCCAAAAAAAGGCCCATTTCGCAAAAAATCCGTTCCATTTCGTTACCGTGCCGGCCGTTTCCCGCAACCTTCACAAACTCCTGCTGGAAAAATATGATCAGGCCGCCCAAAAATCGGACAGCGGCCCTTACAATCAGATCATCGGCGATGGAAAATGGGGAATCGTGGCCAACGGGGCCAGCTTCAATTATGTGAGAGATGCGGTCTCGGACCTGGGGATCCGGGATAAGGTCAGCATTCTCAAGCTGGGATTCTCCTGGCCTCAGCCTGAAACCCTCTCCATCCGGTTCCTGAAAAGCGTGGACAAGGTCCTGGTGGTTGAGGAACTGGAGCCCCTTAATGAAACCGAGCTGAAGGCCCTGGCCCATGAAAACGGCATCTCCATACCGATCAAGGGCAAAGGCGTGGGGGCGCTTTCCCGTCTCTACGAGTACGATCCCGGAATGGTCCGAAAGGCGGTGGCCCAGTACTTCGGCGTCGATTACACGCCCCATAAGATGCTCGATACCTCGGACGTCCCGCCCCTCCCCGGAAGGCCGCCAAACCTCTGTGCAGGATGCCCGCACCGGGCAACCTACTATGCGGTCAAACAGGTCTACGGGAAGGACGCCATCTACCCGACGGATATCGGATGTTATACCTTAGGTGTCCTGCCGCCCATCTCCATGGCCGATTTTGTCATCTGCATGGGCTCATCCGTCAGCTCGGGCTGCGGATTCTCGAAGGCCACGGACCAGAAAGTCGTGTCCTTCATCGGCGATTCCACCTTTTTTCACTCGGGCATTACCGGGCTGGTGAATGCGGTCCACAACCAACACAAGTTCACGCTGGTGATCCTGGATAACGGGACCACGGCCATGACCGGTCACCAGATCCATCCGGGGGTCGATACCCTGCCGATGGGCATTGAGCGGACCCGCATCTCCATCGAAAACGTGGTCAGGGGACTGGGTGTGGAAGACGTCCACGTGGTGAAGCCGTTCAAGCTGAAAAAGACCATCGAGGCGGTAAAGGCCGCCAGGGAGTACGACGGTCTATCGGTCATCATTTCACAGGAATTGTGCCCGCTCTTTGCAAAGGCCACCAAGCAGTTCAAGAAGACCCATGCATTTACCATCAATCACGACAAGTGCAAAAATCACAGGGACTGCATCAATCTCCTGGCCTGCCCGGCCATGTACCTGGATGGCGATCAGGTCGAAATAGACAGGAACCTCTGTATCGGATGTTCTGTCTGTGCGCAGGTCTGTCCGGAAAATGCAATCATACCGCTGAAAGGATAAAAGGGAGGCTTCTTATGGAGACAAAAAGATTGGTATTTATCGGCGTAGGGGGACAGGGCAACCTGTTGGCCTCCCGTCTGTTGGGAGAGGCAGCCCTCGCCATGGGGATACCCACGGTAGTGAGCGAAATACACGGCATGGCCCAGAGGGGCGGCATTGTGGAATCAGCGGTCCTGTTGGGCGACGTGACCAGCCCCATCGTGTCCAACGCCGAGGCCGACGTGCTCATCGGATTCGAGCCGCTGGAGACCTTGAGGGCCCTCGGCAAATGCAACAAGGATACGGTGGTGATCACCAATACGCACCCCCTCCCGCCCTTTACCGTGGCCATCGGCCAGGGGGTCTATCCGCCTGTGGAAGAAAGCCTGAAACTGATCCGGAACAAGGCCCGCAGGGTGATTGCGCTGGACGGGAATGCCATCGCAGAATCGGTCGGAAATCCCCTCTCCCTCAACATGGTGATGTTGGGGGCCTTGATCGGATCGGGGACCATCCCGATCGACGCGGAGGCCATGAAGAAGATCCTCTCCACATCCACCAAGAAGGCCTTCCTGGAATCCAATCTGAAGGCCTTTGACATGGGGATGGCACAGGCCAATTGAGGCGAGTCCCGCTGCAAAGCAGGGCTCAGGCGCCCAAAGAAAGCCAAGGCCTGCTGCATGACAAGGCCCTGATGTTTTCATGCAGCAGGCTTTTTGGGTTGATTTGCAGCAGGTTCAACAAAATATGTTCTACTCACTTCGCTAAAACAGAATAGATATCCCTGATGGCGCTCGTGGAGATATCCCTCATGGCCACACTCATGGCCTGGGCCAGGCCTTGGGGATTTTTCTCCATGAACGGTTCCTCCTCACGATAGGTCTTCTGGAAAAGAATCCGCTTGCTGACATCCGGCTCATTCGTTGTCATCAGGGTGACAGTGACAGACAGGACCGCCTTCCAGCCTTCCGGTGCATCCCATTCTACAAACTCATCCACCGAGCCCTCCAGAACGCAGGAGAAGGGGAACCCGCTTTCGTGGGTCAGAACGGCCTTGAAAAGGCCGGAATTTCGAATGTCCCGGCCCATAAAGTCTGCGACCATGTCTCCCGGATTGGCCCGCCATTTATGATAGAAATATTCATCCCTCTTGAATGAAGCATCCCGGTAGATGATTCGATTCGAGTTGTAGGCAGGGGCGACGCTGAAACGGTCTACCTTGATCGAAACCGGGAGCGGCGTGAGACCTTCTATCTCGGGGGAGGTGTATTCCAGTGTGTAGTGCTGGACCTGATTCCTGGGCTGCTTAAAATTGGCGCACCCCCCCCAAAAATAGAGGACGCTTAGAGACAGAAATACTATTTTTGTCGTGTGATACATAAAGCATTCCCTTAATTTTGCGATTGTTTTCCTTCCGTCGCCACGCTCCGGGCACCCGGGGGTTCACCGAAAACCAACTGGGAGGGCTGGTCGGCAATGAGTTCCAGAAACTGATTCAGGTTGTCGGTTGCCCTCTCCAGGTTCTGCGCACTGACCGAAAGCCGACGTCTGAGCTGGATAGCTGAATCATCCGCTCTGTCGATAAAGGACGTCCCTTTTTCCAACAGGATATTGAGATTTTCTACTGCCCTGCCGACCCCCTCCAAGGCATGTTCGACCCTGCTTTCATTCTCGACCAGAAGCCTTTCGGCGCCTGCCAGGGTCTTGTTCGCCTGGTTCATGGCTTGCGTAGCTTGAGAAATCAACCGGTTGACGGACTGGGCCGCCTGGTCGACAGAGCCCAGGATACGATCCCATCTCTCCCTGTCCAGCAGGCGGTCGGCTCCATCAAGGGTCGATTTCAGTTTCTTGGAGATGCCCTTGACGTCTGCATCGGCCATCATCCCGTTCATGTTGTCAAGGACCCGTTTCACTTTTTCCGAAATCCCTTCGAGGTCCAAGGCCTTGACGTGGTTGAGGACGCTATTGAGTTCGCCCAGGAGCTGATTTAACTCGGAGGGTTTTGAGGCCACGATCGGGTACTCTGAAGGGAAGGTAATATGCGGAGACCGGTCCGGTTCATCCGGCTGCTTCCGATCCAGTTCCACGAACATGCTCCCTGTGATCCCCACGTCTTTCAACTGCGCCACGTAACTACGGTCGAGGGTCTGGCCTGTTTCGATCTTCATGATAACCTCTATGAGGTTTGAATCCGGGGCGACCCGTATTTGCTCCACGCGACCGATCGGCACCCCTCTGTACTTGACCGGAGCGTCCTGGCTCAGGCCCTGAACCGACTCATTGAAATAGGCAGCGAAAAAATGGCCCTTTTCCAGGTAACGGGACATGCCCAGCCAGACAATCGCCATCAAGGTGATACCGATCCCGCTGGCCACAAACAGCCCCACCGTAAACTTGATTTTATCGGAAGCCATTATCGGGTGTCCTTCTCGTCTCTGCCTTCTTCAACGGCCCGGCGGTTAAAAAATCGCTTAACAAACGGATTCTGACTGTGATCCCGCAGATATCTGGGATCACCCTCAGCGATAATCCCCTTTGTACGCTTGTCTAACATGATAATCCTCTGGGCCACGGTAAAAATGCTTTCGAGTTCGTGGGTAACGATCACCATGGTGGTTCCGAGGCTCCTGTTCAGATGGAGGATAAGATCGTCCAATTCCGCGGAGGTGATCGGGTCAAGGCCCGCAGAAGGTTCGTCAAAAAAGAGGATCTTCGGATTCAGGGCCATGGCCCTCGCCAGGCCCGCCCTCTTTTTCATGCCCCCGCTCAGCTCTGAGGGAAGATGATTCTCATATCCCTGGAGATTGACCAGACCCAGTTTCATACGGACCAGTGTATTCACGGACTCTCGGGACAAGGTCGTGTATTCCTCGATAGGCAAGGCCACATTTTCGGCGATGGTCATGGATCCAAACAGGGCGCCCCCCTGGTAAAGTACCCCGATCTTCCTCAGCACGCTCTGGAGTTTCGCCTCGTCATCGGTGGAAACCTCATCGCCGTCCAAAATGATCTGACCGGAACGGGGGGGGATAAGGCCGATGATCGCCTTCAACAAGGTGCTCTTGCCGCATCCGCTTCCCCCTAATATAACAAAGAGCTCTCCCTCGTATACATTGAAAGAAACCTGGTCAAGGATAATAACATCGCCATATCCCACCCTGAGATCTCTCACCTGGATAATCGGCTTCCTCGTCATTTTGTCGTCCTATCCCCAGTAACGAAGTATAACTGAAAAAATGGAGTCGGACAGGATGATCAGGAAGATGCTGCTGACCACGGCCGACGTGGTGGCCTGACCCACGGATGCGGCCCCGCCGCTGACCTGAAACCCCCGGAGGCAGCCTATCCAGGTAATCAGTACCGCGAAGACGCCGCTCTTGAGGACACCCCAGAATACATCAAAGAGGGTCAGGGTCTTGATGGTCTGGGCAACATACGAATTGACGGTCAGATCCAGCATGGAGATCCCGACAACCAACCCTCCCATGATCGCAAAGAGATCTGAAAAAAGCGTCAGGATGGGGACCATGACCACGGCTGCAATGAGCTTGGGGACCACCAGAAAAAGTACGGGATTAAACCCCATGGTGAAGAGTGCGTCCACCTCTTCGGAGATCTTCATGGTCCCTATTTCCGCGGCAAAGGCCGATCCGGATCTTCCGGCAACGATGATGGCCGTTATGATCGGACCCAGTTCACGGGTCATGGCCAGGCTCACCAGTGAGGCGACATAGATATTGGCGCCGAACTGCTGAAGCTGGACCGACGACATGAAGGCCATAATCAGTCCCATGAGAAAGCTGATGAGGGCCACAATGGGAAACCCGTCCACCCCCACCCTCTGCATGTAGAGGAGGGTGTCGTTTTTTCGAAGGGACCCGGGCCTTGAACAGACATGAATGAGTGAAAGTATGATCGATCCGATAAATGATATGGCATATTTCAGTCCTGAAACCTGCTGAATGCTCGTCTCGCCGAGCCGGACGAATACCCCCGGAGATCGCTTTTGCTGGACCGTTAGCTGTTCATCCGGGGAATCAAAGTCGAGGAGGGAAAGGAGTTCCTTTATCTTGTCGCTTGCGTGAATGACGTGAAACGCGGCCTTTCCATGGGCCACCCTCTTTCTCAATTCAGCCAGAACCAATGTTCCGAAGTCATCCAGGTAATCCACGTGTTCAAGGTCTACGGTGAGAGAAGAGATCGCGTACTTTTTCAAACGGGCCGACAATGCCTCCATCATGGGACCGGCATTGGCGGCATCCATGTTTCCGTGAATGCAGACGGTGACGGACCCCTGGGGGTCTTCGGAGATCTCATACTGAGGCATCATGGGCGTTTCAGGGCTCTTCATATGGGCAGTGCCGGATCAACCTGCATCCTCTTTGAGGTCTTCAAAACGGAAGGTCCTGAGATCCTTTTCATCTGCGTTATATTTAGTTTTAAGAAGGTCCATATCCACCTGAAAGATCAGCCAACCTGCAGACCCACCCCTCAGCCTGAACGCAATTTCTGTATACCGAATCCCCATGGGATGGTCCTTATGTTCCCGGTAAAGGGTTAATACCCTGTTGGGCGCTCCGTCCTTCTCACCCAGATCGATGCCTGAATAACTGCTCCCTATCATGGCCTCTCCATCGATGTCGGGGAGGATGGAATAGGCATCGAACACCCGTTTGTCTTTCCCAAGCAGCACCAGACCTGTAAAAGGGATATCCACCCCCTTCTGGGCATCAAAAAAACGTCTCATCACGTCGGTTGTCTTTTGCCGGTTTCCGGTCCCGAAGGGTTCTGCCAGCAGGGATCGTAGGAGACGATAATTGACAACCAGGTCATCTTTAAGGTCCTGTTTCTTTACATCGGTAATGTGATACCCCTTCGAGAAATAGGGGTATCCAAAAAAGATGCCGGCCACTAACATGACCAACAGGCCGGCTAATGGGATGAACCATCGTCTCACACGCTCATATCGTCTTGCCACAATCTCTGCCTGGGTGACATCCCTCCCCAGGGAGAGGACTCCCCTGAAATTGTGCTGTCCATCATAAAGGACGGTGGTGCTTGTGGAAATATGCCGTATCCCCTCCTTGGGATGTCTGACCCTGAGGGTCTGTTCACTCACCGCCTGTTTGGATACCACCTCATCGAGAAAGCGCCTATATGCGGCAGGGTCTTCATAAATTTCTTCGGCGGACTTATGCCGCATCTGATCTTCTTCCCTGCCATACAAATTTTCAGCCGCACGGTTCCACGACAGAATTCTTCCGTCCTTATCGGTTAGAATCACGGCATCCGGAAGTTGATCGCAAAATTCCTTGAGTCCGTAAACGATCTGGCTGGTCTCGTGGAGCCTCCTGGCCAGATACCTGGCAAATTCCCGTACAACCTCCGGAAATTCACTGAGAAAATTAGGGATTTCCTCCTTGGGTATCTTTATGACCTTGAGGTCGGTCACCGCCTTGACGGTGGCGGTCCTGTTTTCCCCCAAAAGGAAAGACATTTCCCCAAATATGGACCCTCTACCCGAGATTTCCGCTATCCTTTTGGTTCCCTTCAGGATACCTGCCTTTCCCTCCACCACGATATAGAGATCCTGAGAGTCGTCGCCCTCGAGAAAAACCGTCCGGCCTGTCTCAAAGGTGAGGACATATTTATCCAACTTCGGGTCGTCGATCATGGAACTTAGCATGGGAGTGTAACGCAATGAACGTTCAAGACTTTTTTATTTTGGATAACTATACCTAAACGGCTTTATTCGGTCAATGGCAAAGGAAACGGTTTCGTCATTGAAGCGGGGGTTAAGACCGGGCGTTTCAGGGCTTGTGGAGCGGAAAAGAAACCACAAAGGTGGTCGTTCCCCTGTCGGCCCTGATCGCTATCTTTCCCTTCAGGAGGCGGATAATCCGGTAGGTGATGTACATCCCACGGCCCTCCCCCTCCCCTTCAACGATTTTCTGACGATCCTGTTCTGATATTTCTCCGGTATTCCTGATCTCCGCACAGGCCCAGTCGCCCTCTCTATAGGTCCTTACGGCCAGTTCTCCGCCCTTGAACGGGATGGCCTTTGTGGCGTTGTTCAAGAGGTTGTCCAGGACCCTTTCCAGATGAACCGCATGGCACTTCACCCTGATGTCCGGCTCATAAGGTCCCTCCGCCAGGGTCACATTCGGTTTGAGTTGCTCCTTAATCGCTTCTCTGTTAATCTCGAATCGTCTCTTGACAACGTCTGTCAGGTCTATATCCTGCTCCTCGCCGACCCTGTAGATGCTCATGGCCAGTTCCTGCAAACGGCTTGTCTCCTCCAATAGGATATCCAGATACTTTTTCACCTGTTTTTTGGATTGCTCCCATTCACCCTTTTCGACAATTTCCTTGAGACGTCGCGCAAAGCCTGCGGTCGCAATGGCGGGATTCTTGAAATCGTGCAGCGCGTCATCCAGCCGCTCCATTTTCTGGGCCTTCAAGAGCTCTCTCCCCAGAAAAAGGAAGATATCGATCTCGTCGTCTCTGTACCGCTGCCGCTGATCTAATGCGTCAAAGGTCATGAAATGGGTAATTTCCCCATTGTAACCCAAAGGGATATACAGGATAGAGTGGATATGATGAAATGCCGCGAACCGCTTCAGATTTT
>JAWOIH010000034.1:0-6298 GCA_046484725.1 Candidatus Desulfacyla sp.
GATGTCCCCTGGAAAAAGTCCACCCAGGATCACCTTGATCTGGAGGCCGCCAGACAGGTCCTCGACGAGGATCATCACGGATTGGAGAAGGTCAAGGAGCTGGCCGTGGCGATCCCGGCAATGGCGGCAACAAACCCCGACAGGATCCAGATATAGGAGAAGATGTTTTTGACCACGATCCCCGTGCTCTGGGCCAGCCGGTGGTCCTCGGCCGTGGCCCGCATCCCCAGTCCCAGCTTGGTGTATTTGAAGATGAGGGAGACGAGACCGAAGAGGAGGAGCGCAACGCAGAAACCGATCAACTGGTTGATGGGAATGGAGATCCCTGACAGGACCAGATTCCCGCCGGGAAGAAAGTGGGGAAGTGTCCGGGTCTCACCCTTGAGGTAGAGGACAAAGACGCCCTCCAGGGAGATGAAGATGGCAAAGGTCATGAGGAACGCCGCGAGGAGGGGCTGCCCGATGAGCGGCCTCAGGGCGACCCGCTCGATGGCAAGACCCAACAGGGCCGTGAGGATCAAGGCGGGGATGAGTGCCGCCCAGAAGGGGAGATCGAGTCCGCCCAAAAAGAGCCAGAAGAAGAGGGCGCCGAATGCCACCAGCTGGCCGTGGGCCAGGCTCACCACGTGGGTCGATTTGTACACCAGGACGATGCCCGCGGCCACGAGGGCGTAGAGGCTCCCCGTCATGAGGCCGGTGATGGTCTGCTGGATAAATTCAATCATGGCTCAACCTTCTATCCGGTTAACCTGGATGGCGGTCTGGATCATGCCCTTGCGGCCGTCGCGGTAGGTGACGCTGGCCTCTATCTCATAGGCCGCTTCATCCCCATAGAGGGCCCCGATGAGGTCCTTGTATCTCTCTTCCACAAATGTCCGTCTCAGTTTCCGCGTGCGGGTGAGTTCATCCTCATCCGCATCAAATTCCTTGTGAAGGTTCACGAACCGCCTGACACGGGTCCAGTCGGGGAGCGTGGCGTTGACCGTTTCGATCTCTTTTTTGATCAGGTCAATCACCTCTTCCTTCTGGGAAAGGTCGGTAAAGGTGGTATAGGCGATATGGTGGGCCTCGGCAAATCGCCCCATGTTGTCCAGATCGATATTGATCAGGGCGGTCACATAGTCCTTGTCCGGACCCCCGATGATCAGGGCGTCCTTGATATAGGGGCTGAATCTGAGCCGCACCTCGGTGTACTGGGGCGAGAACTTCTTTCCCCCTGCAAGTTCTTTCAGATCGTCCATCCGGTCGATGACGATCAGGTGGCCGTCCTCGTTCAGATGGCCGAAATCGCCGGTAGAGAACCACCCGTCCCGCATCATCTTTTCCGTGGCCTCACGGTTTTTGTAATAGCCGGAATAGGGATATTTGTTCTTAATGAGGATCTCTCCGTCATTGGACAGTTTCACCTCGACCCAGGGGACCGGCGGACCGGATGTCTCGGGCCGGATGTCCCCTTGTCTCGGCATGGTCATGACGCCCTGCTCCGTGCTTCCATAGAAGAGCCGGATGTCGATGCCCAGGGCCTTGAAATACCGGATGATGTCAGGGCTGACCGCGCCCCCTGCCGAATAGACCGTCTTCACGTTGGAAAGTCCGATCCGGTCCCTGAGCTGCCGGAAGACCGCCTGATAGGCCAGAAAATAGAAGGCCCGCCAGAGGAATCCCGGCCCTTTTCGGCTCCCCTTCATGTCCGCCATCCGGAGTCCCACCGGGAGGGCCAGGCGGTAGATGAGACGCCTCAGATAGGTCGAGTCGATCATCCTGGCCTGGACCATTCGGTTCAGGTTCTCCCACAATCGGGCCCCGAAAAAGAGGATGTCCGGACCGATTTCCCGGATATTTTCCTGGACGGTCTCCGGTTCTTCCGGGAAATTGACCACCATGGGGGCCAGGATGGCCCCGGCGATGCCGATCCCCTGTTCGGTGATCCAGGCGGGGGGGATAAACGAGAGATACTCGTATCCCTTTTCAAACCATCCGTCCAGTGCTGCCCATTCCCTGACAGACTCCACCAGCCATCTCTGACTCAGCATCCCCCCCTTGGGCAGGCCGGTGGTCCCGGAGGTGTAACAGAATGCGGCGATTTCGTCCCCGTTTCCCTGATCCACCAGCTGGTCGAAGAGGGTTGGGTGCTCCGTGTCGTAGGCCTTTCCCTGTTCCACGACCTGGTCAAACGAGAGGAGAATGGGGTCGGTGTAGGACCAGAGGCCTTTGGGGTCCCAGTAGATGACCTTTTTGATACGGGGGAGATCCTTCTTGATCTCCAGAAACTTGTCCACCTGTTCCTGGTCGTGCACCACGGCAAAGACGGAGTCTGAATGCTCTGCATAGAATTTCACTTCATCGGGGAGGCAGTCCGTGAAGATGCCCACTGCCGCACCGCCGGCCGACTGGACCGCCAGCTCGGCCCAGAACCATTCCGGCTTGTTCTCCCCCAGGATGGACACCTTGTCGCCCCGCTGAAGCCCGAGATGGACCAGACCCATGCAGAAGCGCCTGACCGTGATATAATAGTCTTCCCAGGTGAACTCTTTCCAGATGCCGCGGTCCTTTTCCCGCATGGCCACCCTGCGATGGCCGTATTTTTGCGCGTTCTCCCTCAGGATTTTGGGCAGTGTGTCCAGGGTCATGGAGACGGCGCCTCGCTCTGTTTCATCTATTCCTCCCCCAGATAGGCCCGGATGACCCGCTCATCGTCCTTGACCTCCTGCGGTCGGCCCTCCGCCAGTTTGCGGCCGAAGTCCAGGACCACAATATAATGGCAGATGTCCATGACCACATCCATGTCGTGTTCGATCAGGACAATGGGGATCTTTTTGAGTTCATAGACATCCAGGATAAATCGCGCCATGTCTTCCTTTTCCTCCACGTTCATCCCAGCCATGGGTTCATCCAGGAGGAGGATGGAGGGGTCCATGCAGAGGGCCCTGGCCAGGTCCACTTTTTTTCGCTGACCATAGGGGAGGGAGCCGACCGTTTTTTTTCGGATGGGTTCCATCTCGAGGAGGTCGATGACCTCTTCCACCCGCTCCCTGTGGACGATCTCCTCTTGCCGGGTGGGACCGAAGAAGAGGCACCCCAGAAGGGCTCCGTGCCTCATGTGGATGTGCCGGGCCGACATGAGATTGTCCAGGGCCGTGAGGCCGGAGAAGAGTTCGATGTTCTGGAAGGTTCGCGCAATGCCCAGGGCCGCTATCCGGTGGGGTTTGAGGCGGGTCAGGTCCCTGCCGAGATAGAGGATCTCTCCCTCGTAGGGGTGGTAGAACCCATTGATGCAGTTTAGAAAACAGGTCTTGCCGGCCCCGTTGGGACCGATGATGGCCAGGATTTCTCCGGCCCGGACATCGACGGAGACATCGCTTAGGGCCTGCAATCCCCCGAATTTGAGGGAGAGGCGCCGGATGCGGATGACCGCTTCGTCTGCTTTCTGCACATGACTCATGGGAGGGCCTGTCAGACTCTGTTATCGGTTCATGATCCCTTTTCTAAAGATGTCGAGGGCGATGTCCAGGGTTGGCTTCAGATAATTCTTGTCGGGATTGATCATTCGCTTGCTCTCTTCCCAGAGGACCGCGCCCGTAAAGATGATCCATACGATATCGGCCAGGGCGATGGAAGGATACCCCTCGATGCGACCCTCGGCCTTCCCCTGGTCAAATATCCTGGCCAGGCTCTGGAGGCTTTTGCCGGCCCATCCATTGAGCTGGGAAACGCGCTCCGGCGGAAGGTTCTCGAGGCCGTCGCTGGCCTGGAGATGAAAGAGGTTGATCAGGATGAGCGGGTCGAAATGGTAGACATCGTAAAGGAGATCCTTCAGGACCGCGATCTTTTTCTCTGCATCGATGTCTTTTTGGTCGGAGAGGTTTTCGAGTCTGCCGGAGAGGTATTCCAGGAGTTGGAGGTTGAGGGAAACATAGAGGTCGTCTTTGTTTTTGAAGTAGAGGTAGAGGGCCGCGGGGCTCAGTTCGGCCTCTTTGGCGATATCCTCCACCGTGGCCCCGCTGAATCCCCTGGTATGAAAGACCCGTTTGGCGGCCTCCAGGATCTGTTCGCGACGCACCCGCTGTTGCGTCTCTTTTTCGCGCTGTTTTCTTTCCGCAATGCCCAAGGGCTTACCCCTGCCGTTAAAGGGTGTTCAGGTACCTGATGCCCATTCATATAACTGAATATTTTTCATGCAGTCAAGAAAAAATTTTGGTTCCTTTGCTCCGCTTTCATCTTTAAGGCTTCATAAAGCGACGCAAAGAGTTTTTTTACGGAAAACAGGGGCCGCTATTTTTCTTTCCAGACGGGACTGCGTTTCTCCATAAAGGCGCTGATCCCTTCCTTGGCATCTTGGGTGGAGCAGAGGCGTGCAAAGGCCTCATTCATATATTCAAAGGCCTTATAGTAATCCAGATCCGCTGCCGCATAAAAGGCCTTTTTGGCGATCTGAAGCGCCACCGGGCTTTTCTGGGCCAGAAGGGCCGCCCAGTTGCGGGTTTCCTTGTCCAAATCGGCTTCAGGGACGACCCTGTTTACAAGCCCCATGCTCAGTGCCTCCTGGGCGCTGATCAGATTTCCATAGAAGAGCATTTCGAGGGCGCGTTTTCTCCCGATGGACCGGCTCACCGGGATGACCGGTCCAATGCAGTTGAGCCCCACATTGATGGCGGTCAGACCCAATCTTGCGTTTTCACCGGCAACAGCCAGATCGGCAGCCGCGGCCAGACCCGCGCCGTTTGCCGCAGCAACCCCGTGCACCTGGGCGATGACCGGTTTGTTCATGCGGCTGATGGCTACCAGGGGGCTTTCCATGCAATCGATCCAGCCCCGATATTCCATGGTGCTTTTCCCGGAAAAGTCGCTCACGTCGATCCCCGCACAAAAGGCCTTGCCCGCCCCTTTGACAAGAACGACCCGCACCTCTTTGTCTACGTCCAACGTCTGAAAGGCATTGCTGAGTTCCATGGCCAGGGGAACAGTGAAGGTGTTGAGGTTTTTCGGCCGGTTGAGCGTGATCTCCGCCACAAAATCATGCCCGATCTCAACGATAATATTCTTGTAATCCATGATAAGGCTCCTTTCCTCTTCAAGGTGTTGGCGGTTTTTCCAAAATGGAATTCAAAGCTTCGCTCATTTCTCCCATTCGATAGGGCTTTTTCAGGGCATTTCGAAACCCATACAGACCGTAATTTGACATAACAGGATCATTGGAATACCCACTTGATACGATGGCTTTAACGTCGCCGTCTATTTCCAAAAGGGCCTGTATGGTTTCTTTGCCTCCCATGCCCCCCGGAACGGTCAGGTCCAGGATCACGGCATCAAATGCCCGGCCTGATTCCAACGCCTCCTTGTATGCACGTATCGCTTCTTCTCCGTTTTTTGTCGGCGTTGCCGTGTATCCCATTCGTTTCAGCATTTCCGATGCAACCTCTTGGATAAAGTCTTCGTCATCCATAACCAAGATTTTGCCGCCCGGAGGTGTAGGCCGTTTAGCAGCCTCGGGCGCCTGCGTCATCCCAGGGATGGCGGGCAAATAGATGCTGAATCTTGTCCCGGATCCAGGCTCCGAGTCGACGGTGATCCGGCCCTTGTGCTTATCGATGACGGCATAGGCCACGGTCAACCCCAGTCCGCTCCCTTTTGGCTTGGTTGTAAAATAGGGGTCAAAAACCTTTTTGATGTCTTTCTTTTCTATACCCGTCCCCTGGTCTTGAATGGTCAATTTTATGTATTCGCCCTCAGTCAGGGCCAGTTCATTGTTGCGAGAGAGATGGATATTTTTTCCCCGCACTTGAATGACCCCGCCGTCGGGCATGGCTTGAACGGCATTCAGGATCAGGTTATGGATGACCTGTGATATCTGCCCTTCATCAACTTCAGAAGAAAAAAAATCCGGCTGAAAGTCGAAATCACACCGGACACTCGAACCCCTCGATGCAAATGCGGCCGACTCCGTTATCAAATTCATTAATTGCGTCGGTCGTTTTATCGGGCCGCCCCCCTTTGAAAAGGTAAGGAGCTGTTGCGTCAGGTTTTTGGCGAGCAAGGCCGCCCTTTCCATCCTTTCCAGTCTTGAAAAGATCCTGTCCGCGGGGTCGATCTCAGCTTTTGCCAAAGACAGATTTCCGATAATCCCGGATAAAAAGTTGTTGAAATCGTGTGCAATGCCTCCTGCAAGAATACCTATGGATTCAAGTTTTTCGATCTTTGAAATCTCTTTGTCCATCTTTCGGTTTTCGGTGATGTCTCGAAATACCAGCACCGAACCGATGGTACGGTTTTCCGCATCCAATATGGGTGCGGCGCTATG
>JAWOIH010000079.1:0-7485 GCA_046484725.1 Candidatus Desulfacyla sp.
ATACGGAAATACAGGGCCCCATCTGTTCTGCAATGGGGAAGCACTGGACACCCTGGTCATAGCGGACTGGAAGGAGCCGGGAGATGCCCTGTATTCGCTCAACAAGCAGCTCATCCATATCGCCCGAAAGTACCCGGAGGATGTCTTCGGGGTGCTGGTGCGGGGGTGCGACGAACGGGGATTGAAGGTCCTCTACACTTGGAACCAGCTCAACCCGGAAAAAGTGGTCCCGGTGGGCATTGCCTGCTCTCAGGAACTGGCGAAGGCGTGTGAATGCCTCAAACCCTATCCGGATGAATTCGTGGCCGGTGAAAAGGCCGACGGGTGCGCGGCGGACTCTGTGGCCCGCCTGGATGCCCTCAATGTGGCGGATCGCTTTGGGGAGTGGCTGAAGGAGTTTTCAAAGTGCATCAAATGCTACGGGTGCAGGGATGTCTGCCCCATGTGTTTCTGCAATGAGTGCACCCTTGAAGACGACGCGCTGGTGAGCAGCGGAGCCATTCCGCCGGAGATCCCCATGTTTCATCTGACCCGGGCCGTCCACATGGTGGGCCGGTGTATCGATTGCGGGCTGTGCAACGAGGCCTGCCCTGCCGATATCCCGCTCAGAACCCTCTACAAAAAGGTGGCCGATATTGTGGATGAGGAATTCCATTACCGCCCGGGACAGGAACTGTACGCGAAATCGCCCTTCAACATCCTGATGCAGCCGTCGTCAACCGGTTGATTCACATCAGCCATCCTTTTCGCCAAGGGCAACGAGAAAGAGAGGAATGTTTACATGGATTACCGGACTGTACTGACCACGTGCACCTATTGCGGCTGCGGCTGTAATTTCTATTTGGAGGTGCTTGACGGTCAGGTCATCGATACGATCCCCTGCAAGACCCATCCTGTGAATGAGGGAAAACTCTGCATCAAGGGATGGAATGTTCATGAGTTCATTCAAAGCCCCAAGCGGTTGACTCAGCCCCTGGTCCGCAAGGACGGCGTCCTCACAGAGGTGGGCTGGGATGAGGCCCTGGATTACACGGTTTCCAGGCTGAAGGCGATCAAGGAGGCCCATGGCGGCGACAGCATCGCCTTTCTCACATCTGCAAAAGTTACGAACGAAGAGAACTATCTGCTCCAGAAATTCGCACGGGCCGCAGTGGGCACCAACAGTGTGGACCACTGCGCGCGGCTCTGACACTCCTCCACGGTGGCAGGTCTTGCCGCGGCCTTCGGGAGTGGGGCCATGACCAACTCCATATCTGAAATAGAAGACGCGGGCTGTGTCTTTATCATCGGGTCCAATACCACCTCTTCCCATCCCCTGGTGGCCACACGGATCTTCCGGGCCAAGAAAAAGGGGGCCAGGATTATCGTTGCCGATCCCCGGACGATCCAGCTCTCCTCATTGGCCGACATCACGGTCCGACAGAAGCTGGGGACCGACGTGGCCCTTTTAAACGGCATCATGCATGTCATCCTCAAGCGGGGCTGGCACAACCCATCCTTTGTCGAGGAGCGCACCGAGGGGTTTGAGGCGTTTTCAAAGGTCATCGAGGACTACCCGCCGGAAAAGGCCTCAGAGATTACAGGGGTTGCCGTCGAAGACATCGTCCAAATGGCCGAAATCTATGCCAAGGCCGAAACCGCCTCCATTGTCTACTGCATGGGGATCACCCAGCACACCACCGGCGTGGACAATGTCAAGACCCTGGCCAATCTGGCCATGCTCACGGGGAACGTGGGGAGGGAATCCACCGGCGTCAACCCGCTGCGCGGTCAGAACAATGTTCAGGGGGCCTGCGACATGGGGGGGCTCCCCAATGTCTACCCCGGGTATCAGCCCGTGAACATGCTGGATGTTCAGAAGAAATTCGAGAAGGCCTGGAACGCGGCCCTGCCGGACAAGGTGGGACGAACGGTCCCTCAAATGCTCACAGGGCTGGCAGACGGATCGGTCAAGGCCCTCTATATTATGGGGGAAAATCCGATACAGAGCGATCCCGATACCGAGCATGTCAAAAAGGCCCTCGCGTCTGCGGAGCTGCTGGTGGTCCAGGACATCTTTCTCACCCCCACGGCCGAGCTGGCCCATGTGGTCCTCCCCGGGACCTCATTTGCCGAAAAGGACGGCACGTTTGCCAACACCGAGAGGCGCGTGATGCGGGTCCGGCAGGCCATTGATCCGGTGGGAGACTCCCGTCCCGACTGGCAGATTATACAAGAGATTTCCAATCGTTTCGGCTATCCCATGGAATATGGGTCGCCCGAGGCGGTGATGCGGGAGATCGCTTCTCTGACCCCGTCCTACGGGGGGATCACCTATGATCGTCTGGAGGGTGAGGGGCTTCAATGGCCGTGCCCACATGTGGATCATCCCGGCACCCGGTATCTGCATGAGGGGATGTTCTCAAGGGGGAAGGGATTGTTTCATCCTATTGAATACCGGCCCCCGGCCGAAATCGTGGATGAGGAATTTCCGATCTGGCTTTCCACGGGGAGGGTCTTTGCCCATTACCACACCGCCACCATGACCCGGAATTCGCCCTCCCTCGATGCCGAGATTCGGGAAGGATACCTGGAGGTGCACCCCGAAGACGCCGACAGGTTAGGGGTATTGCAGGGAGACCGGGTCACCGTGACCTCCCGGCGGGGGGCCATTACGGCGAGGACCGCCATTACCGACAGGGTCCAGCAGGGCCTCGTGTTCATGCCCTTCCATTTTATTGAAAGCAACGTCAATGTCCTGACCAATCCTGCCCATGACCCGATCGCCCAGATCCCGGAGTTCAAGGTCTGTGCGGTCAGGCTTGAAAAGGCTGCCTGAGGGTCGACTTTCGGCCGGGTCAGTAAGGGAGATATGGGCAGATATGGCGCGTCTTCCCACATCTGACCCGGCCGTGTGATCCCAAAGGCTCTACCCGAAGGGCATATCCAAGAAATTCCTATAATGAAATCCCCCACCCCTTTTCAGAACCGGGGTTCGTTCAGGCGTTACTTACAAACCTGCCAAAAAAATGAGAAAAACTTTGCGGCGTGTGGCGTTGTGTGAGATATTTACGGGTTGAAGCCGGGCCGTGCCGGAACAAGGTTAAAAGAGGCGGACAAGATGAAATCGGTTAGCGTTCTGGTCATCGACGATGAGAGGGCCATCTGTGATGGGTGTCGGGTGGTACTTAGAGACGAGGGGTATGCGGTAGATACCTGTCAACTGGGCCGAAAGGGGTTGGATATTCTGCTGGGCGGCCAATACGATGTGGCATTGTTGGACATGAAACTCCCGGATATCGACGGGTTGGAAATCATTCAGGCCCTCAAGCGGGAAAAACCGGATGTGTATGTGATTGTGATGACCGGCTACTCCAGTGTCGAAAATGCGGTGGAGGCCATGAAATCAGGGGCCTTCGACTACCTTTCCAAGCCCTTTACGGATGATGAGCTGCTGATTGCCGTGGAAAAGACCGTTGAAAACAAGCGACTCAAAGATGAAAATCGGTATTTGCGCCAGCAGCTTGTCGACCGAGTTGACTTCCGCGATATCATTGGTGAAAATCCTCATATCCTGAAGCTGTTTGAAGAGATAAAAAAAGTGGCGCCGACCGACAGTACCGTGCTTATCTGCGGGGAGACGGGGACGGGAAAGGAGCTTTTTGCCAAGGCCATACATGCCCAGAGCAAACGGGCGGACCGTGCGTTTATTGCGGTGGACTGCAGCACCTTCGCCACGTCCATCCTGGAAAGCGAGCTGTTCGGACATGTCAAAGGGGCCTTTACCGGCGCGATAAAGGATAAGGCCGGGGTCTTTGAGGCGGCCGACGGCGGCACCTTCTTCCTGGATGAGGTGGCGAATCTGGATCTGAGTATTCAGGGCAAACTCCTGCGGGCCATGGAGACCCAGGAATTCAAACCCGTGGGCGGCAGCCATATCAAAAAGTCGGACGTGCGGATCATTTCCGCCACCAACCGGGACCTGAAAACCATGGTGGATGCGGGGACCTTCCGGGAAGACCTGTTCTACCGATTGAACATATTTCCTCTCTTCATTCCCCCGCTGAGGGAGCGAAGGGACGATATCCCGAGGCTCCTCTACCATTTCTTGAGTGTGTACTGCCGGCAGACCGGAAAACGGATTGAAGGGTTCTCGGACGATGCCCTTCTCATGCTGACGACCTATGACTGGCCGGGGAATGTCCGCCAGCTCAGGAATACGGTGGAGCGGCTGGTCATCCTGGCCGACGAACGGATCCTGGACAACCGGAGCCTGACGGATAACTGGGAGACGAAAGGCCCGTCAGTCAGGGACGGGATTCCCGAAACCCTGGAGGAACTCAGGTCGGTCAAGAAAGACCTGCTGGAAAACCGGTTCGGCCAGATCGAGCGGGCCTTTCTGCAGCAGGCCCTTCTGGCTGAAAAGGGGAACATCACCCAGGCAGCCGGACGGGTGGGCATGCAGCGATCCAACTTTTCCGCCCTGATGAAAAAGCACCATCTTTCTACAGCCCCCGCAACGTCTGCATCCACAGAGGACCCTTCCGGCAAGTAGGCGCGCCTGTTCTTCCGCCGTATGAGACCCCATACGGCCGTATATCTTGTTATACGCAGCTAACCCATTTAAATCAATGGCATTCACGGCTTTTCACCCTCCCATGCATATACAGAGTTATACGGCGGCCCGTGCGGCCGCAGTTCCCCCTCTTTGGTCCCGGTCAATATAACCGATTGATATTCTGGATTTTTATGACGATTCCCCCCTTTGTGGCCGGGGCCTGTGATGTTTGGCATCACAATTGCTTTAGGAATAGACAAAACAGCATCGAAACATTTCGAAAGGCCATCTTGACACTTAACGAACAAAGGGAGGGACGGAGATGACAACATTGCATCAAGAAAGAATGGTAGGGGGTCAGACGCCGCCCCATATCCTGGTGATGGAGGATGACCTCAGTGTGGCCAAAGGCCTTGAGATGGTCCTGACCGAGGAAGGATATGATGTCCATCTGGCAGGCACGGGCGGCATGGCCTTAGAGGCATTCAACGAGAAACGGTATGACCTGCTGGTGGCGGATCTCAGGTTGCCGGACATGGACGGCATGGAGGTCATCAGAAAGATCAAGGCTGAAAAACCCGACACAGAGGTGGTGGTGATTACAGGATACGGAACCGCCGCCAATGCGGTGGAGGCCATGAAATTGGGGGCCCATGACTTCCTGCCCAAACCGTTTACCGAGGAGCAGATCAAGGCGGTTGTCGGCGAGGCCCTGAAGGAGCGCGTGGAAGAAGGCGCGGAGCCCCTTGTCCCGGATGCCAGGGTGGCGGAAGGAAGACTCATCCAGAAGAGGGAAGTCATTCAGGCATTGAACCGGACCTCGGAAGACAAGGCGTTTTGGAGCGATTTGATGGAAAACGGACCCGTCGCCCTGGAGGGTTACCGGCTCTCAAGCGAAGCAAAGGCGGCCGTTGCATCGGGTGATTTGAGATGGATCAACGAGAATGTCGGAGAACTCACCCAGAAGCAGTTGATGTTTGTCTACAAGCGGCTGGAGCGCGAGGCCTGGTAGTCTGTTTCTGACATATTCCCTCCCGCTTCTATCTGTGAGGGAGCACCGCCGAGGGAAAAAACCCGGTTTGTGGAATCAAACCGGGTTTTCCAGGTTTCTTAAATTGTGCGGTTGATCGTAACAAGTTTTCCATTTAGCCACCATTCGTTTTTTTGCTTTGGAAAAGGCAGGGGGCATTTTCAGTGCGTTGCCCTCTTTAAAAGGCAGTCAACCCATGACCTCTTCGACATCGTTTGAAAGCTATTTCCATGTTATCCGAGACATCATCGGCGCCATGCATTCCCTCACCAGCCTCCAGGACGTGCTCAATGTCGTGGTCACCAAATCCACCAAGGTCCTCAACGCCAAGGGCGCCCTTCTCAGGATTCTCAACAAGGAAACCAATCGGTTCGAGGTACGGGCGGCCGCCGGCCTGGGCGAGCGGTTTCTGAGCAAGGGCCCGGTCTCAACGGAAACGATTCTGTCTACCCTGTCTGAACCGGGCAAGGTCTATATTATCACCGATCTCTGGAACGCCCCCAGGGTGGAATATCCGCAACAAACCTGGGATGAGGGGATTCGCATGCTGCTGGATGTGCCGCTGGCCGTTGACGAGCAGGTAACGGGTCTTCTGCGGATATATCTTCCAGAGCAGCGTGAGCCGTCCGTCGATGAACTGGATTTTATCCAGACCATTGCCATGCAGTGTGCCTGCGTCATCGAACGGGTCGGCCTGATTCAAAAACAGCAGACCCGATTCGACTATCTGGCCACTCAGGTGGAAAAGGGCTCGTCCTTAGGCCGGATGGCCGCGGGCATTGCCCATGAGATCAACAATCCCCTGGCCGGCATCCTCCTTTACAGCTCCAACATGCGGAAGAAGGTTCCAAAGGGCGGGCCCCTGGAGGAGGGTCTCAATATTATCATGAAGGAAACCCAGCGATGCAAGACCATCATCCAGGGCCTGCTCGACTTTGCCCGCGAGCAGGAACCCGAAAGGGCCCTGGTCGATGTCAATGACGTCATAAATTCCGCTATCGGCATTGTGGAAAACGAGTTTCACCTGCGGCATGTGCGGATTCGAAGAGAATTGGCCGGAGACATGGTAGAGGCCCTCCTGGACAAGAACCAGATCGAGCAGGTTCTCATCAACCTCCTGCTGAATTCCCTGCACGCGGTGGAGGACAGCGGTCTGGTCACGGTCAACAGCGCCGTGAACAGGGAGAAAAGGAAAATCCGGGTGGAGATTGCCGACAATGGCTGCGGCATCTCTAAAGAGAATATGGAAAAGATATTCGAGCCCTTTTTTTCCACAAAGGCGAACGGAACAGGGCTCGGGCTGGCGGTGAGCTACGGGATTGTGACGAACCACAAGGGCGATATCCAGGTCTTGAGCGAGCCGGGCCGGGGGTCGCGTTTCATTGTTGAATTACCGATGCTGCCGTATGAGTCCATGGGTAGGGAGCGGAGATGAACCCCCTGAATGTCTTGGTTATTGATGATGAGGACGTCATCTGCAAGGCCTGCCATCTGGTCCTGACGGAAAAGGGGCATGCGGTCGACTATTTTAAGACCGGCAAATCCGGATTGCTTGCCATGGCCCGGTCGAGGTACGACCTCGTCCTGCTGGATATGAAACTGTCTGATGTGGACGGGATGGACATTCTCAGAACCCTGAAGGATAAAATGCCGCCGCCGCGCGTGATTGTCATGACAGGGTATTCTACCCTGTCCAATGCGTTGCAGGCCATGAAACTGGGCGCGGCCGACTATCTTTCCAAACCCTTTACGGATGATGAATTGGTGCAAGCGGTTGAAAATGCCTGCGCAATGCGGTGACCGGCAGCGATGGTCTGCCGTGAATGTTTTACCATGGGGGCACACCCCTTGTTACGGATTGAGGGGACGCGGGGCGTCCGGGAAATTCGTTCCCACGCAGGACATGAGAACGGGGGAA
>JAWOIH010000091.1:0-5593 GCA_046484725.1 Candidatus Desulfacyla sp.
CTTTAACTCGGCCACCAGATCGTCGGCCCGGTCAGGGTCCACGCCGATCAGGAGTCCCCCGGATGTCTGAGGATCGAAGAGGATATCCTGAATGAGGCGATCCACAGAAGGGGCGAAATCGACCATGCATTCGCGGAATTCACGGTTCTTGTAGGCCCCTGCCGGGACCAGACCCATCCCCGCGTACTCCACGGCCTCGGGAAGCATAGGGATTTCCCGGCTCATGAGTTTTATCCCGAACGGCATTTCGCAAACCATCTCGGCCAGATGTCCCAGAAGGCCGAAACCGGTGATATCGGTGCACCCATGGACCGGATATTGACTCATGACCTCTGCCGCATCCCGGTTGAGCGTCGCCATCAATCGGGTCACCCGTTCGATGATCTCATCAGAGGCCATACCCCCCTTGATGGCCGTATTAACGATCCCGGTGCCCAGGGGCTTGGTCAGGATAAGTCGATCCCCGGCCCTGAGATCCTTCTTTCTGAGGATGCGATCCGGGTGGATGAACCCCGTGACGGACAGCCCGTATTTGAGTTCTTTGTCTTCCACACTGTGCCCCCCCACCAGGACCACCCCGGCCTCTGTCATCTTGTCCAGGCCGCCCTGGATGATCTGCCGGAGGATATCGATATCCATATCCTTGAGCGGGAAGGCCACCAGGTTCATGGCCGTCTTGGGAACACCCCCCATGGCATAGACGTCGCTCAGGGCATTGGCCGCGGCGATCTGCCCGAACCAGTAGGGATCGTCCACAATGGGGGTAAAAAAATCCACGGTCTGGATCAGGGCGATATCATCCGTGACCTTGTAAACGCCGGCATCGTCCGCACGGTCAAGCCCCACGAGCACATTTTCATCCGTCGGAAACGTCATCCCGCACAAGGCCCGGTCCAGGTCCCCTGGAGGCAGTTTCGAGGCTCAACCGGACCCGGCGACGGTCTCTGTCAGACGAAGCGCCTTCTTCTCAGCCACTGTTTTTCCCTTTCATCCTGTTCAACTTGTTATCACGCAGAGCCACAAATGCATTTGGTTATGAAATCTTCGTGTCTCCGTGTCTTTGTGTGAGAATTCCTTGGTTCCGGGTTGCCCGGCTTAGACACTCCAAACCCCAGACTTTATTCACCTTAGCTCACTTTAGACGCTTTAGTCACTCATCCGAAACGGCCTGTACCCCTTCGGCACATAGCGTCTCTCCACAGATCCCAGCCGATGACCCATCAGAGTGGAACGGTTTGAATAGTTGAGGATCATGAGCATCAATTCCTCACCGCGAAGGAGACCCAGGCACCCGCCTGCAGCGCTGATTTCATCAAAGGCCGTCACCGCGTCCCGTCGAATATTCGGACCCGCAAAACATACCGGCACAGGCTCCCCCGAGTGAATCAGCAAAGACGAGCTGGGAGTCGAGTGATCGGCCGTGACCACCACCAGGAGGTCATCCCGCTGTTCCACGGCCTCTACCAGTTCATCCAGTCCACGGTCCAGGCTGTCGATGACATCCCGTTTGTGAACCGGATCTTTGGTATGGGCCGCCTTGTCCGGGGCCTTGGTGTGAACGTGGATAAAATCATGGGCCGCGTCTGACAAGGCCATACGGATGCGCCCCCTCAGGTCTGCGCCAGGGTCTTTTCCGTCCGCGACCCTCACGGGGGTAAGGCCCAGTTCCCGGGCAAGACCCAGATATATAGCCCCCGAGGCGATCATCATTCCTTTGAGGCCCCACTTCTCATGGAACGGCTTCTGGACGATGCGGCGACCCGCCCGCTGGGTGGCCAGGAAATTAGCCGCTGGAAGCCCTTTTTTCAGACGATCGCGGTTTACCTCATGCCGGGTCAGGATACCGTGACAGTAAGACAGATATTGGTTCAGGGCACAGGCCGTCTTTTTCGCCGCTTCCGGTTCGGGATTTCCAGCCATCGGGACCACCTCGGCCAGGGGGGTCCCGATCATCATGGTATCGCAATCAGAAATGTGCGGGGAAACCGGTCCGTTGATCACAAGGATGGCGTCATTCAGGCCCGTGCGGTGGAGATGGAAGCGGATTCCCTCCCAAGAAAAGGAGGTGATGGCCGAATAGAGCTCTCCTATTTCCGCTGCATCCCCTTTGATGTCCGCCCTGCTCTTTAAAAGGATCGGCAAGTCCCCTTGCCAGCTTATCCCTGAGAGATGGGCCAGTGACAAGACGTCGTCGTCTTGAAATGGAACGTCATACCCCACCGCCTCAAGGAGGCCGCGACCTGGAAACCGTTCCATTTCATAACCAAAGAGGAGGTAATGGGCCGTCTCGCTGGGAAGGCACTGTCCTGTCAGTGCCGCGTGGAGCAGGCCGTTGCTCCCCATCCGGGCCAGTCGGTCCAGGTTGGGCGTATGTGCGGCCTGCAAAGGGGTGCGATTTCCGAGCGCCTCGTACGATCGGTCGCCGAGTCCGTCTAAGAGGAGGAGCAAAATCTTCATGCCCAATCTCTCACGCCCTTCCCAGTGACAGCGTGGCAGCAGGGGACAAAGGGATTTCCGTCTCGGGACGGCGCGCATCCCCAGCCGTCAAAAAGGCCTCGATGATCTCCTTTGTCTTCAGCAATCCCACGGGCTCCCTGATCTCTATCACCCACCATGGGCACCCGATCTCCTGAAGGAGCACGAGCCGCTCCGCAATATCTTGCACGTTTTCAGGCGGGATATGCCCCCGGCCGGGGACCTCCGTATGATAGAGATGGGCGTTGAAAACCCTGTCCGCGTGGGGGCTGACAAAATCTTCGATGGCGTACTGCTGGCTCCTCACCGATTCGCACACATGGGCATGACCGATATCCAGGGTAACTCCTGCCCCGCTGAGCCGGATCAATTTTTCAAAGAGGTTCGGCTTACTGGTCCATCCCCATGCCAGGTTTTCGAGACACAGGCTTACCCTGTGCCCGGCCCCGAACTGGACCAGCCGCCTCAGGTTGTTCAAGGTGGTTTCCCACGAGAGCGGTTCGGTTGAATCAAGCCCCAACCCGATGTGGATGGACAGGTAGCGTCCTCCCACCTTGGAGACCAGGCGGATAATGCGGCGAAAAACAGCATCGGCCTTTGCCGCCAGCAGGGGATCGTCATGTCCCAGATCGATCTGGTAAAAGGGACAGTGATATCTGACCTCAAAGGGCGCCAGCAAGGCCTGCTCTTTGGCCCACTGCGATTCCTGCAAGGGCGTCTCGGGCAGCCGGTCCAGGTCAAAGGACCAGTCAATTCCCATAAAGCCGCCTTCAACGGCAAATTTCCTTACCTGCTCGACCTCGGGGAAGATATTGCACATGACCAGCTTGGGTTTCATTGACCATAACCTCAGGACCCCAACACCCGGGCCGCAATTTTCAAATGATCAGGGACCTCTCCTCCCAGATATGCGGCGACGATCTCTCGCGTCACAGGACAGGCGAACGTCTCCAGATAACGCACGACCTGCTCCTCTGTCAGGTTTACGCTCCCATCCACACCGCGATAGTTGCCCGATAGGACGCATCCCAGTTGCTCTTTGCCCTCTTGCCACTCAAATCCCAGAATCTCCCCAATCTGATCTCCGTCTGAGATATGCCGAAGGGGAAACAACAGCCGCACTCCAAATTCTCCAGCCAGGGCCTCATAAAGGGTAAGGGCCTCGCCGATCTGATTGATCTTGACTGTGCCGTTATGGCGTTCCCGCTCACCGGAAATAATGGAGATCTTACCCAAGGTCACGGCCAGGGGGATGCGGACGCTGTGGAGATAGAGGTGACACCCGATACAGGGCGACAGAAATCCGTATCTGGCGATCAGCTCGCTCATGAAACGGCCGTTCAAGGCCTGCCAAAAACGGGGGGATCCCATGACCAGCAGGGGATGAACCCGGACTGGGGGGAGTCGTTCCGCAAGTCGCTTCACCGCATCTTCTACGCTGGACCAGGCCCCATGCTCCGTGCCGGTATAGGCATAGGTGGGAAGGAGCTGCGTAAACCCCTCCTCGCCGACGGCCTTCACCGCAGCGGCCACACTGTCGCGGCCGGCGATTTCAACCATGGCCAACCCGCTCGTGGACCGGTACACGTCAGCGCGCTCAGGGGACAACATCCATGGAGGGATATCAATGACGCATTCGCACTTGTCACGAAAGTGTTCTGAAAGTCCCGGATCAGGACCTTTCATATGCCTCTATCCTTAATTCCACAGTTCCCAAATCCCTAAATTCCCTAATTCCTCAATCCCTGGCCGCTTCCAGGTCTGCCAAGAGCCTCTCCAGATCCAGATGGTATTTTTCCGCAACATCCTGCACCGATTCAAACAGGGACCGGCAGCAGATGCACTCACCGGCCTGGGCGTCGTATCGCTTGAAAACCGCCTCGGTCTCCCGCCATCGGGAAACCACGTCCAGGACCGTCATCTCAGGGTGAAGCCGTCCTTTAACATCAGACATGATGACGCCCCGACAGGGTGTTATACTCTTTCAGAATCCGGGCCAGGGCCGCGGGGATCTGCTCCACAATATCCATGACCTGCGTGGCAGGGGTGGGCCTGGCATAATGGCCTGCCAGCCGGTTGACCCGGGCGGCCAACCCGGCAGCCTCCCTGACCTCGATGCCGGCCCCGATCAAGGCCGAGACAATGCCGGTCACCGTATCGCCGGTGCCGCCGATCGCCTCCATGGCCTCTTCCACAGGCATATCGATGGTCGCGATGATCCCCTCCCGGCCGGCCACGTAATCGGGCTGCCCTTTCACCAGCAGGCAGGCCGCGGCATTTTCATGCTGGTAAGCCCTTTCAATCAGGGCAGGCGCCTTCATCTCCTCGTGCAAGATAAATCCCCTCGTATAAAAGGGATGAGGTGCCTCTTCGTCCGCCAGAAAGGCCAGTTCCCCTACATCCGGGGTGAACAGGTCATATTCCGGGGCCATGCCGCTCATCTTGGCCGCATACATAAACCCGGCATCCGCAATCAACACCGGGCGATGAGCCATCTCCTGTATGGCAAACAAGACCCGGTTGTGCCAGTCCACATCCGGCTGAAGGTAGTGAAAGGCAATAGCGCTGATATCGCCGTAGATCGCGCCAGAGGCCTGACTCAGGCGCGCATAGAGACGCCGGCTCCCGTCCCCCAGTCCGATATCGCCTACCAGGTAACCCACAGGCGACGGCTGACCCAGAACCTCGCCGACCTTGACCGCAGCGGCCAGCAGGGCCGGGGTCCCCCGGTTGACCGGGGCACGAACCCCGTCGATGGAAATCACATCCCCCTCCAGCACCACGTTACCAATGGTGAGGGGAAAGTCTTGTTCAGGGACAGTGCCCACCACAGCTAACATTGCCGTCTCATCTCCTCGTATGCCAGCTGAAGCGCGTAGCCGCAGAGGGTATGGCCGATACTGTCGGGCGCCGGGGCGTCTGCAAGAGTTTTCCCCACCATCTCCCGAGCCAGGTAAGGCACATCCGGGCACCCCCTCCCGAGACATTTATCACGGTAAGGGTCTCCTTATCAACCGTCAATTTCATATTCGCGGCACGGACCATGAGATATTGACCATAGTCCTTGGTCTGAAAGATATCCACCGGCTGGAGGAGCGGACTGTTGACCGGGACCACC
>JAWOIH010000345.1:0-11318 GCA_046484725.1 Candidatus Desulfacyla sp.
CTCAAGCGGTCCGGCAAGGCGCCATAACAGCCTGCATGACGAGACAATTACCTTCGATTCTTTACCTTAATCCAGAGTTACCGAACGAAGCAATCTGTCGTTGAAGAGGCCTATCGGTCCAATATAAATATATAGAAGCATGTGGGGGTGCCCACGGTTTCCAGCAAGGAGGAATGTTCATGAAATCAACCATGAAGGCCTTTGTGATGAAGAAGATCGGCGAAGTCGGTTTGGTTGAAAAGCCTGTTCCCCAGGATCCCGGAGTAACCGGAGCGATTGTTAAAACCACCCGCGCACTTGTGTGCACATCCGACACCCACACGGTGGAAGGCGCTATCGGCGACAGGGAGAACCTGACGCTCGGGCATGAGGCGGTCGGCATCGTCCATAAACTGGGCAGCGAGGTCAATGGCATAAAGGAAGGGGATCGCGTTGCGGTCAATGCCATCACGCCATGCTATCGCTGCGACAATTGCCTGAGGGGCTTTACTTCTCAGTGCGGGGAGATGCTTGGGGGATGGAAGTTCGCCAACATCAAGGATGGCGTTTTTGCTGAATACTTTCACGTGAACGATGCAGAGGCGAATCTGGCGATCATTCCGGATGCAGTTTCGAACGAAAGCGCCGTCTACACAACCGATATGATGTCCACTGGCTTTATAGGTGCAGAAAAGGCCAATATCCCGATTGGCGGAACCGTGGCGGTCTTCGCCCAGGGGCCTGTAGGTCTCATGGCTACCGCAGGTGCAAGACTATTGGGCGCTGGCCTTGTCATTGCAGTCGAGTCCGTGCCCCAGCGTCAGGGGTTGGCCAGGCATTTCGGCGCCGACCGTATTGTGGATTTCACCAAAGAGGACCCTGTGGAGGCCATTCTGGCCTTGACCGGGGGGGTGGGTGTGGACTCGGCCGTTGAGGCCCTGGGCGCACAGGAAACCTTTGAGGCCTGCATCAATGCAACGCGTCCGGGGGGTACGATCTCGGTAATTGGATACTTTGGCAAGGGCGATTATGTGAAGATCCCCAGGCTGGGTTGGGGCGTGGGAATGGGAGACAAAACCATTCAGACGGCCCTCTGCCCTGGCGGAAGGGAACGGATGCAGCGGCTTCTGAGGCTTCTTGAAACGGGAAGAATCGATCCCACCCCCATAACCACCCACACCTTTCCATTTGAGCAGATTGAACGGGCTTTTACCATCATGTCTTCGAAGGAGGATAACGTGATCAAGCCGTTAATCACATTTGATTAGACAGAAGACGATCGCCGTCCAGTCCAATTGTTATGGGTGTAAGGTCAGATGACGGTAACTACAGGGTTGGGAGGCTGAGATGTTTGCGAATTGATCTATTTACCGTTGGCCCTGGTTACGGAAAATCGCTTTGCGCGTTCAGCGCATCCATTGTGATCGTATCTATCATTGTCCACGAAACGACTGCTTTCTTTGTCATGAGGCGGTTAATATCCGCCAACGAAAGTGATGAGGATTTGAACAAATGATCTGGTTCACATGGATTGGAATCGCGCTCTGCTTATTCCAATCGGCCATGTTGAACGGCCTGAATCTGGCCCTCTTTACCATTAGCAAACTGGAACCCCGCATAGAGGCCAGAAAGGGCAACACGGACGCAGTGAGGGTTCTTTCTTTGAGAAAGAATGGGAATTTCCTGCTCGTTACCATTCTCTGGGGGGTTGTCGCAGCCAACGTGCTGCTGGCCTTGTTGGCCAACTCGGTGCTGAGTGGTCTCCTGGCATTTCTGTTTTCGACGTTGTTATCACCATCCTTGGCGAGATCAGGCCACAGGCCTATTTCAACAGACACGCCCTGAGGTTCGGCGCCCTGTTTGCCCCGGTTATTCGTTTCTACCAGATCCTGCTGTTTCCGATTGCAAAACCGACCGCCATGGTCCTGGATCGCTGGCTCGGCAAAGAGGCGATTTCCTATTTCAAGGAAAAAGATATCCGGGAGTTAATCAAGATGCACATGGCATCTTCGGAAACGGACGTGGACAGGGTGGAAGGGCAGGGGGCCCTCGATTTTCTGGAACTGGACGATGTTCCTCTCAAGGGCGAAGGCGAACCCTCAGTTGATGATCCCAACCGTCAGATTCTGGGCCAGTTGAACCACCTTGTTGCTGACGCTTCCCATGAAGAATTCCTGGACTTTGGACAGCCCCCGCCTCCCGACGAGGATGGTTCCGCAGCGAAGGGCTCCTGCTTCTGAGACAATTGCCCCGGCCCTGCTTGAGACATCTGTGATCAGTTTGACGCTCACATGGTCGGCGGGCATTCCGTATTTGATCAGTTTCTCCCTTGCCTCTGCGAAAAGGGGCTGAATAAAGGCCTCGGCGGCCTCAACGTGTGCCGGATTGCTTCCCCTGACCACGTGAAGCAGTGTCACCTTTGACTCTCTGCCAAGGGTTGCCCCGGCATAGTCAACAATCCTCATCGCATTCTTAGAGCCGTCGAAGGCGATGAGAAATCTCTTTGTGTTCACGGCCTTTCCAACCAAGAAAATGGAAACTTCCGTGAGCCGCTCAACGAGTTTTGCCGCAACGCTTCCCATGACGATGTTTCTGAGCGTGCTCATGCTTTTTCTGCCAAGTGCGACGGCCTTGAACCCCTGCGTTGCTTTACGTATCACATCCTCGGCAATCCCCTTTCCCCTCTTCTGAATCAGGCTCTTGATGGCCGATCCCGGGATCCCGGCGTGGATCAGCTTTTCCCTGGCAACCGCCATGAACTCCTCTGCCTCTCTTTTTGCCTGTAATTCCCAAAGCTTAACATCCGAAACCCTCTTCCCATAACCGGCATGGGTTCCCAGGTCCCAGTACTCGGAAGCCACCTCCGTGAATATGTGGAGAAGAACCACCTGGTGATCTCTAAAGGCAGGGATTCCGGCAACATAGCGGACTGCCTCCATAGATGGTTCTGACTGATCCAGACTCACAAGGATCTTATGCGAAGGTTTATGTCCCATTTTTTGCCTCCTTTGCTCGTCCTTCCGGGGTGTAGCATCTTAGATGGTTGAGAAGTTCCTGAAGAAAAGGCCGCATGTCTTATGAGGCAGCCTACCTGAATTGGAGCAAATACGCAACTGCAAATTGCCTCAGCGCTCTGTTTCGTCACTCCACGATACGTTGCTCAATGGAACTGTGTTCCAGCGCTCCTATTTGCGGGATTCCGGAATCCAGTCCATTGGCGTGAATGAAGGTATTTGTGGAGCCATGTGCTCTGAACGTATGCGTGGTAAAGGCAGATTCAGCTATTGACCCAGGGGCGCGATTCTTCTATGCTAATGTGGACGGCCGGAACCAAGAAAATTGTCAGTGTTCAGTGTTCGCCCGAAATCGTCTGAGCTGTTCATCACCCAGGCACCTGAACCCTGTGGTGCGCACAATCGGTGTCTCAACTGCCATTAACGCGCCCACGGGTTCTGTTGCAGCGAAGATCACCTCGGATCTCGGGGGCTATGACGCCTTCGTTCAGGAGTTCAGAAACGCCGCCATGACCCAGTTCGGGAGCGGGTGGGCCTGGCTGGTGGTTCGAGCCGGGAAGCTGGCGGTCATCAAGACGTCGAATGCGGATACCCCCCTCGCCCACGGCCTGAAGCCGCTTCTGACCGTGGATGTGTGGGAGCATGCCTATTATCTCGATTTTCAGAACAGACGGGGGGGCTACCTGGATGCCTTTATCAGGGACCTCATCGACTGGGACTTCGTGAACGCCAACCTGGTCTAACGCGGATGGCCGCAAGGGATCCCGCCAGGCGGGACTTGCGCAAAGACGGTTTTCTTGTTTTTTGTGAAAGAAAATTACGGAATAGGGCATTCAGACGACCATGGGCATGATGAACACCGTTTGAGCCGGGCATTGGCAGGCATTTTGTGGGCACCAAAACAGCATCAGCATATTTGTTCAAGTCTAAGATTGCCACCGATGGATGAGAGGCTATCGTAAAAACGGGAGGAAAATGGAGCCGTGCTAAGAGACAAGGAATATGAAGGGTTGTCCGTGAAGCCGGGCGAAGACAGATTGATGAGCGCCCTGAACCAGCTGATTCGATTAGGGATAAGGGCCCTGGCGATCCTGATGGCCTTTGTGATCATCTGGGGGATCGCGGATGTCGTATGGGTCATTTACCGGCATCTTGTGGAGCCCCCCTTCATGATATTGAGAATGGCGGACATCCTGGAGACCTTCGGCGCATTTCTCGCTGTGCTCATTGCCGTTGAGATCTTTCTGAATATCACGCTTTACTTAAGAGACGATATCATCCACGTGAAGCTGGTGGTGGCCACGGCGCTTATGGCCATTGCCAGGAAGGTGATTGTCTTTGATTTTTCGGAGATCAGCTATCAACACGTGATGGGCACAGGCATCGTGGTTCTCTCCCTCGGCATTACCTACTGGCTCATCTCAAAAAGGGAGCGGATCGAACCTCATCAGGATTAGGGATCCCTGTTGGGTTTTCCGCTTTCATACGGCGGCTGAGCCGAAACCGAAGGTGTGAAGGTTTTTGACCAATACGTCGCCTTGCATGGATTTGGATCGTGCCCTGGGGTTATGATCCCCCCATGTTCGGAAAGAATGCAACAACCGATGAAAACAGTGGAGCTGGTGTCATTGTCGACGTTGGCTGCGGCGCTGGGCGCGGTCGTTTTTCAGAACAAGGCCTGACAAGAAATGAAAGGATTCCAGATGCGTGATGACGTTCACACCCTCAAAGTACTGATCCTGGATGCCGCCACCGGTTTTTACCGGATGCAGCGCTACCGTGTCGGCGATTTTTTCGGTCCCGTGGATCTGGGGATCCATCTGGCCTTCAAGCACAACGCCTTGACCATCGGCGCCGGGCTTTTGGCCGGCTCTGTTTTTCCGGGGTCCAATCGGCTGATATTTGCCGGCATCTCTCCCTGCTGGCACGGTTTTTATGTTTCCTCCATGGGTGGCGCGGCCCTGGTGTTCGACAATCTCGGCATCAACATCCTCAGTGTTATCGGCAAAGCGCCGCATCCCTGCCTCTTGTACCTGAATCGCAACCACGGCGAAGAGATCGAGGTGGAACGGATCGAGGTCTTTCCCGAACAGATCTGGGACCAGGGGCGAAAAGGGGTATATGCCGTAATGGAACACGCCATTCGCCTGTTCGGTCCGAGGTATGAAAAGGATCCCCGGGTGCTGGCTGTCGGACCGGCTGCGCGGGATTCGGATTTCGGCGCCATCGCGTCGGCTCCGGTGAAGAAGGGCCGCTTGACCCATGTGGATACCTGGGCCGGAAGGGGCGGCTTCGGCAGTAAATTGTTCCAGGAGCACGGTATTGTCGGCGTCATATACGGCGGGACCCATGTGGAGGAGGATTTTCGAGACCGTTCCGTGGCAGACCAATGGTTCCAGGACAAGTTCAATCAGCGGATGGCGGCCAATGACATGGAGGCCACCACCAAGTACCGGTACGACCCGAAATTCAATACGGGCGGCACCTTCGGGGCCAATTATGCAACCATGGACGGCGATATCCTGGCCTTCAATTACCGCACCATCCACTGGACTCAGGAGTCGCGCAGGGATCTGCACCAACGTCTCATCCTGGATCATTACCTCAAACAGTTCAATGTGGAGACCATCCAAACCAAGCAGCAGCGCAATTGCGGCGAGCCGTGCGCGGCAGTATGCAAAAAAATGAACGGTCCTTATAAGAAAGACTACGAACCGTACCAGACCATGGGACCCTTGTGCGGGATCTTCGACCAGCGGGCTGCGGAACAACTCAACTCCCATGCCGACCAACTGGGCTTTGATGCCATCTCCGTGGGCGGGACCCTCGCCTGGCTCATGGACTGTCTGGACGAAGGTTTGATAACGCCCCCGGAACTGGGGGTGGATCGGTTACCCAGATGGGATATGGCCAATTTTGATGTGGTGGGCGATTCCATGCACAACGCCGAACTCGGCATGACACTGCTGGACCAGATGACGCCACCGGGCGGGAAAATACCCTTACGGTTCGGGGTCAGGAAGTTCGCCCGCCGTCTGGCCCGGGAAAAGGGCAAAACGGTGCTGGACCGGTTTGTGTTCAATGCCTTTGCCCGTCAGGGCTGGATGGCGCCCAACCAGTACTGGACACCCGGGGCCCTCGCCCCCATGGCCATCACGGGCAAGTATTACATGTATTACGGCCGGGATTTTCTGCCGCCTCGCGAGTTGGGAAGAGAAAATGCCCGGCGCATGCTGAAGGAGCTGATGCTGGATAACCTGGGGTTCTGCCGTTTCCACCGGGCCTGGGCCGAAACGCTGATCCCCGACATTGTGGAAAACCTGTTTGGCTGCAAGGATGCCTTTCTGCGGTGCGTGAGCATGACCGCCAGCCGCATCACCAGCCGCAATGCATCGGTGTTCTGGGAGTCGGAGCGCAACATGGACATGGTGTTCACCTTCCTCAAAAACAAGAAAGAGGTCGATGGGGTCAACCACCCTGAACTGGACCGCTGGATTGGCTTTTTCACCAGGGATAAACACGCCGCCGCCTATGAGTTTTGGTACGAGATGCACAAAGGCATCCATGAGATGCTGCGGGAGTTTCCGGTGTGATGATAGCATTTTCGCAAAACGCGGCTGTTTGATCCACGATAGAAAAGTACCTATGAAAGAAAATATTTTGAGCTGGTTGGATGCGACACGAAAGATTTATATTTGAAAACGGATTTCACCTGACCACGATATGGGCTTCCTCCCCCTCCTTGAACTGATCCCGGCAATCCGTGGAACCCCGAAGGATCTCCTGACAGGATGGGGATGGACGACCCGGAGGTTTCTTCCCTCAGGCCAAGCCAAGATTTTATACGAATTATCATTGAGTGATGTGGGGCACGCGTGATAGGATATTGAAGAAAGGGGGAATCCATATCCCCTCCAACTCCCGGAAAAGGAGGAAAGAGATGAAGCGACAGGATGACGGTTGGAGTCCCTATCTGGCAGGGGCGCTTAGCGGCGTGGTGGGGGTCTTATCCGTGTGGTTCGCCGGACAGTATTTCGGGGCGTCCACCTCTTTTGTTCGCACAGCGGGTTTGATCGAACAGCTTTTCGGTCCCGAGCGCACGGCACAGATGGACTATTTTATCAAGGTCGCTCCCAAGATCGACTGGCAATGGATGTTTGTCGCAGGCATTTTTTGGGGATCACTGATTGCGGCGGTTACCTCCGGATCATTCAGGCTGCAGGCCGTACCGGAAATGTGGGCTGAACGCTTTGGCGTCCGAAGCCATGCCAAACGCGCCATGGTTGCCTTTGCGGGAGGGGTCGTGGCCATGTTCGGTGCGCGAATGGCCGACGGGTGACCCAGCGGACACGGGTTGAGCGGTTCGCTTCAACTGGCCGTCAGTGGTTTCATCGCCCTGGTTTTTTTCTTTATCGGCGGAATCATCGTTGCACGTCTGGTTTACGGAGGAGGTGAATGATGAAAATGCTCGCCTATGGACTGTTCACGGGCCTTTTATTTGGCTTTTTCATGCAAAAGGGGCGTGTTCTGCGCTACGACAAACAGATCGGCGCCCTGCGGCTCAAGGACATGACCATCGTCAAATTCATGCTGTCCAGCGTGATCGTCGGCATGGTGGGGGTCTATCTTCTGAATGATCTGGGAATGGTCAAGCTTTCCATCAAGGCCACCATTCTGGGTCCCGTTATTATCGGCGCCTTTGTTTTCGGCCTTGGCTGGGGTCTTTTGGGGTATTGCCCGGGCACATCCATGGGCGCCCTCGGCGAAGGTCGCTGGGACGCCCTGTGGGGCATCCTCGGCATGATCGTGGGGGCAGGCCTATTTGCGGAAGCCTATCCGGTCCTTGAAAAAACCGTGTACACCTGGGGGAACCTGGGCCGCATCACCCTTCCTCAGGTCCTGGGGGTCAGCCCCTGGGCCATCATTCCCCTCTTTATAGCCGGTGCTTTCCTGCTTTTTTGGTGGCTTGAGAAAAAGGGATTGTGAAGATCTTTCGGATGGAGAGAAGGCGGTGTGGGGTGTTTTCGGTTTGACCATTTTTAGGAGCAACATGTGCGTTGTTAAGCAAGGACGGGTGATTTAATGGAACTGGATAAGAAATACATTACCCTCGATGTGAATCAGGCGTCTGTCAAGAGCAGGAACCCCGAGTTGTCTCTTCTCTTCGAGATAAACGACCTTTTGTCCACGCCCCTGGAGTTGAGCCAGGTCATGCGCACGTCCCTCTTGAAAGTGCTGACCTTCTTTCAGATGGATTCAGGACGTGTTTATCTGCTGAACGCAGATGGAACCCGTCTGGATCTCTTTGCCTATCATGGCATAGACCCCAAAGGCCTTGAAGCGGTAAGCATCCAGACGGGATTCTCGGGCAAGGCGTTCAGGACCAAGTCATTTATCGCCCAGCATGTATCTGAATTGGATGACAGGGAGCGGGTCCATCTTCTCAAGGAGAGGGGGTTGGAAGTGGTTATGTGCGTTCCGCTCATAACCCGGAACCGGGTCCTGGGGGTCATGAATCTGTCCGCCAAAAAGGATATTGTGCTGGATCATGGAAAGATCGACCTTCTGATCACTATCGGGAACCAGATCGCCGTGGCCGTGGACGATGCGAGGCTTTACAGAGAGCTGGAAGACAAGGTGGCGACCCTCGAGGAAAAGGAGAAGATGATCACCTTTTTTGCCTACTCCATCTCGCACGACCTCAAGAGCCCGGCCGCCAGTCTTTATGCCCTCGCAAACCGGCTGAAGGAAAAATACGGCTCAGGCCTCGACGCCAAGGGAATGGAGCACTGCGATCTGATTTTGAGGACCGCCCGCCAGATGCTGGCCCTTGTGGAGATGATCAACGACTACATGGCTGCCAAAGAGGCGCCCCTGTATCTGGAGGAGATCCCAGTCGGCGACGTGGTGGAATCGGTTGTGGGGGAGTTCTCCGAACAACTCGGTGAGCGTCGGATCCGGGTGGTGGGCGCAGAAGGACTGCCGTCGGTCGTTGCGGACAGGATGGGCCTGACGCGCGTCTTTCGCAACCTGTTAGACAATGCCCTCAAATACGGGGGAGACGGTCTCTCCGAGCTGTGCATCGCTTACGGGAGGCAAGAGGGCTTTCACGTGTTCTCCTTTGGGGACGACGGTGTAGGCCTGCCCGATGAAGACAAGGAAAGGCTTTTTGAACCTTTCGAGAGAAGAAAGAATTCAAAGGGCATAACCGGAACGGGCATGGGGCTGGCGATTGTCCAGGAGATGCTGAAGCGGCACGGGGGCCGGATCTGGGTGGACCCGGACACGCGAAAGGGCGTCAGGTTTTATCTGTCCATCTCCACAGACCTGAAACCGGACCCGCCGGATCTGCCTGTTTCAGAAGACGCCTGAAATTTCCTGCCCGTGTCCCGCCCTTGTACCACAGCGGTGTTTCCGGAAAATGACATTACAGCAAACAGAGGCTTTACCATGAAGGAAGATACACAACATGCGCCCAGGCACAGACTGTCCGATGAGAAGTGGCATTCTCTTGAAGCGGAGGCGGTTTACAAAGAGCTTCAGAGCGGGCCGGAAGGACTGGAATACGAGGAGGCAGCCGATCGGCTGCGGTTTTACGGACCGAATACCCTGCCCCTCAAAGAGTCCCCGGGCATCTGGACGATCCTGCTGCACCAGGTGCTCAACCCGTTGATTTTCATTCTTCTGGCCGCTGCTGTTGCATGCGTGGCCATCGGTGAGGTTACCGACGCCATATTCATCCTGGTGGTCATCGCCTTGAACAGCGGTTTAGGCGCCTACCAGGAGTATCAGGCCGAAAGGAGCGCGGCCAGCCTGCAGCGTCTGCTCAAATTCAAGGCGAGGGTGCGGCGAAGCGGCAGGGAAAACGAGATCCCCTCGGAAGAGGTGGTTCCCGGCGACATCGTGCTGCTGGAGTCCGGAAATAAATCCCCGGCTGATCTGCGCCTTGTCCAGGCCCAAGGCCTTGCATCGGACGAGAGCTTTTTGACCGGCGAATCCATGGCGGCTGAAAAGCAAACGGGGCGTCTCCCCCAGGATATCGGCGTGAGTGATCGCAAGAACATGGTCTTTGCCGGATCGACCATCACCTCCGGGAGGGGCGCGGGGATCGTTGTGGGGACAGGACTGGAGACGCAGGTGGGCATCATTGCCGAAACCGTCACCCAGTCTGAAAGCGGCAAGCCCCCCCTGGTATTGCGCATGGAAAGGTTCGTGAAACATATCAGCATCCTGGTGCTGGTCATCAGCGCCGGTCTGGTGGTTCTCCTTCGGTTCCAGGGTTATGACGCCGCGGCGATCTTCTTTTTTGTGGTTGCCCTGGCGGTCTCAGCCATCCCCGAGGGGCTGCCGGTGGCCCTGACCGTCGCCCTTTCCATCGCCACCAAACGGATGTCGAGCCGCAATGTGATCGTGCGTAAGCTCACCGCCGTGGAGAGCCTCGGAAGCTGCACCATGATTGCCAGCGACAAGACCGGCACCCTGACCGTCAACCAGCAAACCGCCCGCCGGATCGTCCTTGCGGACGGTAAGGCATTTGACGTTTCAGGGGAGGGCTATAACGGGGAAGGAGAGGTTATGGCCGCTGAGGCCGCCGAGGCCCCCGGGAGCGCGCGGGACCGGCTGGAGCGGCTGGCCCGACTGGCGATCCTGGCCAATGAGGCCTCACTCGTCAAAGAAGACGGGGACTGGAAGTATTACGGCGACGCCATGGACGTGGCCTTTCTTGCTTTGGGCTACAAGCTGGGGATGGATCCGGCGGAGGTGAAACAGGGGGTCAGCCTTAAGGGTGAAATCCCGTATGAGTCGGAGCGGAAGTTCTCGGCGACCTTCTATGAAAAGGAAGACGCAAGGCATGTGGCCGCCAAGGGTGCGGTGGAAACGATCCTGGATTTCTGCACGCGGATGGATCAAGACGGCGACCCGACAGCGCTCGACCGTGAGGTCATCGAGCAAGAGGCCGAGGCAATGGCGGAAAAAGGGATGCGCGTGCTGGCGGTGGCCGGAGGGGAAGCCTCCGCAGCCGATAATTTCATGAATTGTTGTATTATCATCAACAAAATTCACAAATCTTCCGAATTCTCTGTTGTCATTATTTTAATCACATATTCATTCATTTTGATGATGATTTGCAAAAAGAAATTATTCTCGTTTTATAATAATATCTTCATCAAAATAGTTTCCATTTTCTTTATATTTATTTTTTACATGATTCGAAAAAATCAATTTCATTGTCTTTGTCTTCTTCTTTTGTGGAATTTCAAACTACGATTTCTTTATTTACAGCAGTTTGATCATCATATTGAATTACCAATTTATATTGAATAC
>JAWOIH010000373.1:0-6712 GCA_046484725.1 Candidatus Desulfacyla sp.
GATCAAAATTAACGGTCTGGAATATCTTTTTGAGCCGTTGCGGAATCAATAAATGTTTTATAGTTTAAAACTTGAGAGTCCGAGGTTCTCACGTCATGCCGGACTTGATCCGGCATCCAGAACATTTAACTTATGAAAAAGACACTGGATTCCGGCTTTCGCCGGAATGACGGCCTGGAATTTATGCATCCAATAAAATCAATGCATTACGAGAACTTTGGACTGTGGAGTTAAGAATGCTATTCAAGAAAACTGCGCGGAGTCAGTCAACCGACCATCCGATTTCATAAAGGAAATACTATTTTTGTAATTTTCTGTCAAAATGTTTCTACCTGTTCATACGCTGCTACATTACAATTTTAATAATAACTAATAATGACCATGACTAACTCCAACGCACAAATTTTAAGCATTTGTTCCATGTGTTATGAATTTGCCAGGACAATGGTCAAAAAGGCAGGGGACAGGGTTGGGATTCGGCTCAGGCCCCATGATCTCAGAAGGCATGCTGCGACATATGCGAGCCGCTCAGGTGTGCCCATCGAGATCGTGTCAAAAGTTATTTTACGGCACGCCAACCTGTCAACAACCCAGATTTACCTTGGAAAGGTGCCTGATACCGAGGCTATGAGGTGGATTGAAAACATCTATGCTTAACCTGATGAGGACGGGGTGGAGGCCGGGAAGGTCTTCACCCCAGAAAAACACATTAAGGGCTTATCCAAATGATATCAGGTCGGTTTATCAGATCCAGTCACAATCCAGGGTCCAGTTTCCAGTTTCGACGCTGTCGTCTTGACACCCCATCGCCGTTTTTTTATTATCCCCCTGCCGGCATCCGACGCGGACCGACCAAAAGGACGAGCCGGTTTCTTGACGTGTCTATACACCGCAAATCGTGCAAAGAAGGGGGTGATGCAGCGAACCTTCCAGGCCATTATCCACTGACAACTGCTAATCGAAAACAAAAAGGAGAAAGGGTCATGAAAAAATGGATTGTTCTTGTTGCTGCATCTGCCTTCCTGTTGTTGACCATGGGCGTCACACCCGCAGTCAGCGCGGATACCCAACTCTGGGACGTTTATGACAAGGTGCTGAAAAAGGCGAAATATGTGGATTTAACCCATGCGTTCAGCCCGAATATCGCCGTCTGGCCCGGATTCGGCAACGCCAAGTTTAAACCTGCAATCGCCGGCAGGGAGTACAAGGGCTACTGCGAGGTGGGCGAACCGTTCGATTACAAGAAGCATGGGTTCATAGCCACCTCCTATGAACTGGTGACCGACCAGTATGGGACCCAGTTAGACCCGCCCGCCCATTTCTACGAATACGGGGCCACCATCAGCGACCTGCCTGCCACCTATTCCGTCCGGCCTTTGGTGGTTATTGATATCCACGAAAAGGTAGCCAAGGACCCCGGGTACCATGCAACCATTGAGGACATCAAGGCGTGGGAAACCAAATACGGCAAAATCCCAGAGGGGTCGGTCGTGGCCATCCGTTCCGACTGGCACAAAAAGTGGAAAGAGATTGACCGGTTTGCCCAAAAACCGTTTCCCGGCACCAAGCTGGATGCGCTCAAGTTGCTCCATCTGGAACGAAAAATCCTCTTTCACGGGCATGAACCCCTCGATACCGATACGACGGACAACCTGGAAGGCGAAAACTGGCTCCTGAAAAATAACTTCTGTCAGGCAGAGGGCATGACAAACCTCGATAAGGTGCCCGAGACCGGGGCGCTCATCCTTATCGGCTTTGCAAAGCCCGAGGGGGGAACAGGCGGGTATGCACGATATATTGCCGTCTGTCCGCCTGACTGGAACCATGGAAACTCTATCGAAGAACTCCCGGGCGCGCCCCTCCCCAAGCAGCCCCATCCCAACAGACGGGACAAGGACGGGGTGTTGAGGCCCATGCCCTAAAATGGAAAGTGTCTAAAATGATCTGATGTGCCTGAAATGCATAGACGTTGTCCCCTTTCCGGCACTGACGCGATCTTGGAAGCCCTCTCAAGGATCAACCCTTGATCCTTGAGAGGGACCTCCCCTTGTTTGTTTCCACGTCCGAAGGTCATCCCCCAGGACCGATCCGGATACATCTAAGGAGGCCCTTAACGCCCTTCGGGTGCTCGAGGTGACCTTGAAACGGTCATCCATCCTCAGCCCGCAGACCCAGATCAATTGATCTCCCTGTGCCAGGACAGGGATGTGTGTCCTGACATTCGCCGGGAGTTTCATATCCACAAACAAATCCTTCAGCTTTTTGTGGCCTTTCATGCCCAGGGGGACGAGCCTGTCTCCGGGCCGGAAGTTTCTGAGCAACAGGGGAAAGGCAATCCGGTCCGCGTCGAAAAAGGCGGTCCAGGGGCCGGCCTCAAGGTTTTGGGGAGACCCCCCGGCTTCCATTTCCTCAAGGGTGAGGGCGCAGCCCAGGGCATCTATATGAAATGTGCCGATCCGTTCAATAAAGATGCAATAGCTGTCGGCCGGGGGCGAACCCCCTTTCGAAAAGATCAGCCTGTCGTAAGCCCTCCTCACCAGAAGGCCGTCGGGAAGCGTGACCCGGGCCTGCGGCCTTTCAGAGCCGGCAAGCCGCTTGATCGCCTCGATATGGGCCAGGCTGATCCGTCTCAGGCTTCCGGCGACGGTTCTTAACGCCTCCCTGACCCCATGGTTCTTCAGGGCCTCGGGCAACTCGCTAAACCGGGATGTGGGGATGCTGATTTCATTTCCCGGAGTGATTCGGCTCCACTCCGCGATCCACGTCCGGGCCTTTGCATTCAGCCATCGGTTGTCCTCCCTCGCGATATCGGCGGTCCGGCCCAATATCTCGACGATCCGGGGCTGGTATGTCTCAAGCTGCGGGAGGAGGTTGAGACGAATCCGGTTTCTCAGGTATGCGGGCTCCGAATTGGATGCGTCGGTGACATGATCAAGCCGCCTCTGATGGAGATAGGAGAGGACTTCCTCACGGCTCAGCTCGATGAGCGGCCTGATAACGCCATCTTTTCTCACCGGCCGGATCCCGGAGAGGCCTGCCGGCCCACTCCCGCGCAAAAGGCGCATGAGGACCGTCTCGGCCTGGTCGTTCAGGGTATGACCGGTGGCGATCTTTTGGGCCCCGCATCCCTCCTTGACCTCCCGGAGAAACCGGTATCGAAACTCCCGGGCATTCTCCTCCAGCGAGGCGCTCCCCGGATCCAGGGGGGGATCGGCCTTCTTCATAACCACATCCAGATGGAAAGAGGCCGCCAACTCCCTGACAAACGCTGTTTCGTGTTCATCCGCGTCCGGTCTCAGACCATGGTCGAAATGGGCGACGATCAGCGTCATGTCCAGGGCTTCTCCGAGACGGTGGAGTACGTCCAGGAGGCAGACGGAATCCGCCCCCCCCGAGACGGCCACCACCACCCGGTCCCCAGGTTCGATCATGCGGCATCGGGCGATGGTGATTTCGACCTTTCTGACAACTCTGTTTACAGCGTCCATTCCCTTCCCGGCCAGACGGCTTCCGCTGGCATATCTCAAATCACGGACATCGATACGGCAGTGGCATCTTAACCGGAAGCCCATCACCGCGCAAGCCCGGAAAAGACTTTGACAAACCATTCGCAATATGGTATCAATTACAAAGACGGCTCACATTATGAAATTTCATTGGAAAGCCTTTTTTCGTGGCTCATTGCCTTCAAGGTACGGATCAGACCCCTTATTCGATCCTTCTTTTATTCCATGATTCAGATCCAGCAAATGTCCACAGCCTGCCGACGGACCTTTCTTCTCCTTGTTACAATCGGTATCACATCCGCCCTTATCTCCATGGCCCTGGCAGATACAGACACATCCCCTCCCACCTCCCTGATGTCATCCCTGAGGATGGCTCGACCACCCCATTTTTGCGGTGAATCCGTGCCCATGGACAACCCGGAGGTGAGGGAACGCTTTGAGAGGGAATTCCTCCTTTCCCTGTGGAATCAGCCCCAGGTCATTCTGTGGCTCAAACGCTCCAAACGGTATTTCAGCATTATTGAACCAATGCTGAAATCCGCAGGCCTGCCCGATGACCTCAAGTATCTGGCGATCGCTGAAAGCTCCCTCAAGCCCCATGCAGGATCCTCAAAGGGGGCCATGGGGTTCTGGCAGTTCATTCCATCCACGGGTCGAAGATACGGACTGACCATCGACAGCAGCAAGGACGAGCGTCGCAATATCTTTCGAGCCACCGAGGCGGCCATAACATACTTCAAGGACCTTCATGAGAAATTTGGGTCCTGGACCCTGGCGGCCGCAGCCTACAACATGGGAGAAAACGGCCTGATGGCGGAGGTGCTGGAACAGCAAATTGACAACTACTATCTTCTCTACCTCCCTCTCGAGACCCAGAACTACCTGTTCCGGATCATCGCCATCAAGCTCATATGCACGCGCCCTGAGAATTTCGGCTTCAACCTCATGCCCGGCGACTATTACGCGCCCCTGGCATTTGATCGGGTCCGCATTGATTGCACCGGAGAAACGCCCATCCGCCTGGTGGCTCAGGCAGCCAGGACCCAATTCAAGGTCATCAAGGATCTCAATCCGGAGATCAGAGGATACTATCTGACCCAGGGGACCCATGAAATTCTGGTTCCAAAGGGGGCCTCGGCCGGTTTTCAAAATCGGTTTGCAACACTTGTGAAACAATCGGCTTCCGGTCAGGACAGCAGGATCTATATTGTCAAGAAGGGAGACACCCTCTCGTCCATTGCCGCCAGATTCAGCGTCCCCCTCCCTGCCATCATCATCTGGAACCGGCTCGATCCCACATGCCCTATCCACCCGGGCGACAGGTTGACCATTCATCCCGGCAAATAGCGGGCCGGATATTTCTTGCCCAGGTTACGCGGTTCAGGGTTCACTGGTTCCGGGTTTCCCGTTGCGGGATTCAGGGTTAGGCGATAATCTTTTAACCTGGAAGCCTGGAACCACTCAGTTTGAACACGAATAAGGGAGGGATACCCATGCGACCGACAAAGAGATCGATTTTCTGCCTCGTATGCCTGCTCATGATCCTTGCATCGGCCTGTTCCACAAAGCCGGGCGAGACAACGGAGATAAAAATCTATGCCGTTGACAGCAAGGAAGGGATGCTTCCTCAATCCGGGACAAATATAGATACAGAGGTAACAAGTGACGGCAAGGGCTCCCTGCGCGCGACTGCAAGCGAGCCAACCACCGTAAGGCTTTATGAAACAGGAGATATCGATATCGAGGATGCGCGGTTGATCTATCGAGCCAAACTCCGCACCCAAGATGTCGAAGGCCAGGTGTATCTTGAAATGCTGTGCGACTTTGCCGGGAAGGATGAATTCTTCTCCCGCGGGCTTTCATCGGCATTATCGGGAACCAACGACTGGACATCCCAGGAAACGCCCTTTTTCCTGAAAAAGGGTGAGAATCCGGACAATGTGAAACTCAATCTCGTTATCAACGGTAAGGGGAGGGTCTGGATCGATGACATCCGCCTCCTGAAGGCGCCGCTATAAACCGGGTTCGCAAGCTACACCTTAACCACCACCCCTTAAAAGGATGACCTGATATTCACCCTGAAAGGGGATGGTTGTCTCTCGAAGAAAATCCCATCTCTGTGATCTCTGGCACCATAGGAAAGCGGGTGAGAGATATGAAAGCGTATGCACTTACCCCCATGGCAAAACCGGGGCCACCAGCTTAGCCGAAGATTTAACGGCCTAATCGATACCTTTCATTTTCCGGTTAAATGTCCAGATATCATTGATAATATATACAAATATAGCAGACAAAACAATCGCTGCCATATTGGCAATCAGATAATGAATGAATCGGGACAAGAGGGTTGTCAACAGATACTGAAGAAAGATCGCCACGCTGCAGGCCAGATAATATTGTCCCATCTGAATGAAAAACCCTGTCTTTTTCGCCCGCCTTCGATCCCCCCATGTCCACCATCGGTTCCACAGGTAGTTGTTCAGCGTGGCCAAAAAAATCGCTATGGACAAGGAGATGTGAAGCCGTCTATCCAGCGGGTACACACCCCTGAACAGAATCGACTGGTTGACATACAATACCCCGATATTAATGAGCGTGCCTGAAAATCCGACCACGCCGAACTTGATGAAACGAAGCTGGAATAACGGCCCGACAAGGGGAATCTCCTGAAGTCTTTCGAAAATATGCATATCCAATCGCAGGGACTTACCTTAAATATTAATCACTTCGTCTCACACAAAGAGACGGGGCCGCAGCGTCTTCTGCACCGACTGCTCCTGCCAAGCACTCATCCGGGCGTCTATGCCGAACGCTCCAGGAGTTCATACGCCTTTGAGAGGACACGCTCCGGTGAAATGGATTTCAGGCACACGTTGTTCCCGTCGCATGGCGAGTTTCTGTGATTGTACGCTGTGAGACAGGGAGAACAGGACAGGGGCGCATGCAGGCTCACCGCATTTTTTCCCAGAGGACCATATAGGGCAGGCGTTTCGGGGCCGTAGAGGATGATTGAGGATATGGGTGTCACGGATGCAAAATGACCCGGGCCTCCGTCATTGGTAATGAGGAGTGATGACAAATGGAAGCCCAGCTCGAGACATCGAACAGCGGTGTTCTGGTGCCTTCCACCTCCCACACGTTCTCCTCGTCCCAGCCCAACTGGAGGCGCAACGCACGGATGTCGCCGCCTTCAGGGTCGAAATAGT
>JAWOIH010000427.1:0-3237 GCA_046484725.1 Candidatus Desulfacyla sp.
TCACCGAGGTAAACAGGGAGGACGTAAGAAAGCGGTTCGATGAGATCTACAAAAGGCTCTACGGCAGGACCTATCCGGATTCCCCGGTGGAGTTCATCAATTTCAAGATACGGGCCAGTCTCCCGGAACGGCTCCTCCAGCTGCCGAAAATGAAAACCGACCGAACCTCCCTCAAAGCGGCCGTAAAGGGCCGCCGCCCGGCCTATTCCGGTCTGGCCAAGGACTTTATCCCCTACACGGTCTACGACCGCTACAGGCTCTTCCCGGGCGCGAAATTTAATGGCCCTGCCGTTATCGAGGAGAGGGAATCCACGGTGATTGTCGGAGAAGACGCCGCTGTTTCCGTGGATGAATACGGGTTTCTGTGGATTGAATTGGGGGATTGAGGGATTAAGGGTGAACGCGGAGCTCGGAACGCGGAACGCGTAACAGGAAGGCGTCTGCGACCATCAGCGCCCCACGAAATGCCTTTTGTCTTTGATTTCATTCTTTTATCCTAAACCCCCCACGGGCGAGGTTTTTTGTATCCTGTCCATCCTGTAAATCCTGTCTGAAAAAGGAGGAAAACATGGGGCAGAAATTTGATCCCATTACCTTAGAGATACTCTGGCGCCGGTTGATCTCCATCGTGGACGAGGCCGACAGTTCGGTGGCCCGTACGGCTTTTTCGAGCCTCCTCAGGGACGCCCACGACTACACCTGCATGTTTGCGGACCGAAAGGGGAGAGAACTGGCGCAGGGGTCCTTTGCCACCCCGGGTCAGTCCGGGGCCATGGCCCTTGGGATCAAGAAACTGGTCAACGAGCTCCCGCCGGACGGCTTCGGGCCGGGCGACGTCTATATCACCAACGACCCCTGGGCCCTGGCCGGCCACCTGAACGATGTCTGCGTCATGAGTCCCATCTTCCACAGGGACCGACTCGCCGGATGGACCGCCTGTGTGTTCCACCACTCCGACATCGGGGGGAGGGTATCTTCCGACAACCATGACGTATTTGAGGACGGTCTCTTCATCCCCCTGGTGAAACTGGAGGCAGGGGGCATTCCCAACCAGGCGGTCATCGATATGATCCGCTGGAATGTCCGTACGCCCGATGAGGTGACCGGAGACATCCGTTCGCAGATTGCGGCCAATCATGTGTGCGCCGAAAAGATCTGCCAGATGCTCGACGAGTATGCGCTGGACGGCCTGGATGACCTGGCCGATGAAATCATCGGCCGGACAGAGAGAAGCATGCGCGACGCCATAAAGAAGGTGCCGGACGGCATCTACCGGGCAGAGGGGATCGTAGAGCAGATGGAGGGGAAGAAAGACGTGGTCATCAAGGCGGCCGTTCACGTGTCAGGCGACGCCATCCATGTGGACCTTGCCGGTTCTTCGCCCCAGGTGGACTGGGGAGGCAATGTGGTCTACAACTTCACCTATGCCTATGTGTTCATGGCCATGAAGAGCATGTTCGATCCGGACATCCCCAATAACGACGGGTGTGCCGTACCGATCACCATGACCGCGCCGGAGGGGAGCGTGGTCAATTGCAGGTTCCCCGCAGCCGTGGCGGCCCGAATGCAGATCGGCCACTTCATGACGGAAATCATCTACCGTGCCATGGCCGAGGCCCTTCCGGAACGGGTCATCGCCGGGAGCGGCGGGACCCCGGCCACCATGAATGTGTTCTACGGCAAGCGACATGACGCAACCCCCTGGCACGCCGTCATCATCCGGGGGGGCGGCATGGGGGCGAGCGCCGCCAACGACGGCTACTACGACTACATCTTCCCGGCCAACGGGGCCAATACGCCGGTGGAGATATTTGAGAGCGACACCCCCCTGATCGTGGAAAAGAGGGAACTGCTGACCGATTCCGGGGGGCCGGGAAAGCAGAGAGGGGGCCTGGGAAGAAGGGTCCTTTTCAGGGTTCCGGACGATGAGTATGCCCCCATTCCCCCGGTGAACCTGGGCATCCAGTCCGGGAGATTCCGCTATCCTCCCGAGGGCCTTTTCGGCGGCAGGGACGGGGCCAAGGCGCGGTTTCTGATCAACGACAGGGACGGAAACCCCTACGGGTTGTCTCAATTCGGCCCCGGCGATCGGGTCACCATGGACGCTGCCGGCGGCGGCGGATTCGGCGATCCGTTGAAACGGCCTTCGGAACAGGTGGAAGCGGATGTGATCGACGGGTATGTCAGCATTGAAAGGGCACGTCTGGATTACGGAGTGGTCATCGATCCCGCGACCCTTCAGGTCGATGAGGAGGCCACAGAAGAGCTGCGGGGAGCAGGGAGTAGAGAGTAAGCAGTAGAGAAGAAGCAGGATCGAGCATCCAGTATCAAACCTCCGGCATCCGGTATCCAGCATGAAACGCTTCATCTACCTCGACAACGCCGCCACCTCTTTTCCCAAACCGCCTCAGGTGATCGAGGCGATGAATCATTTTATGACCGAGGTAGGCGCCAACCCGGGTCGGGCCGGACACCCGAAGGCGGTGGAGGCCGGTCGCATTGTGGAAGATGCCAGAAAGCGTCTGGCAACCCTTTTCAATATCCCCGACCCGAACCGGATCGTCTTTACCCTGAATGTGACAGAGGCCCTGAACATGGTCATCTACGGCCTCCTCAAGCCGGGCGACCACGTCATCACCACGTCCATGGAGCACAATTCGGTCATCCGCCCTCTTCGTCACCTGGAGGGTGAGGGCGTGATCACCCTCACCATTGCAGCGTGCGATATCCAGGGCCGCCTGGATCCGGAGACGCTCCCTCCCCTGATTCAGAAAAACACCGCCCTCATGGTCCTCAACCATGCATCCAATGTGTGTGGGACCATCCAGGATGTAAAGGCGGTCAAACAGGCCATCGGCCACATCCCGCTCCTCCTGGACGCGGCCCAGACCGCCGGGTGTTTTCCCATTGACGCTGAGGACGCCGGCATTGATTTCCTTGCCTTTACAGGACACAAGGCCTTGTTGGGGCCCCAGGGAACCGGCGGGGTGTACATCCGGGAAGGGCTGAACGTCAGGCCCCTGATCAGAGGCGGCACCGGAAGCGTCTCGGAAAAGGAGCTGCAACCCGACTTTTTTCCTGATATCCTGGAAAGCGGGACCCGCAACAACGCAGGGCTTGCCGGCCTGGGCGCGGCCGTAAATTTTATACTTGAAACCGGCGTAAAGACCATCCGGGAACATGAAAAGGCCCTGACCAGGGCCCTCCTCTCGGCCCTTCGTGACGTGGCCGGGCTCA
>JAWOIH010000429.1:0-10966 GCA_046484725.1 Candidatus Desulfacyla sp.
GGTCCAGGCACTGGGGGTTGATTTAGGCATCATTACCACCCCCGCCCGTGAGGCCCAGCGGGCCGCGGAACTCCTCTTTAAAGCGAATATCAAAGGGATCCTTAATTTTTCCGCCACCCAGGTGAGAACGCCCGAATGCTGTATCATCGATAACGTCGACCTATCCGTCAAGCTCGAGAACCTCGTCTACCACCTGGAAACGATCTACAAGGGAAGGTCAATGAAGTGACGAAAGTGTGGAGTGAGAAGTTGAAAGTTCGATTCGGACTCCCCACTGGAAACTTGAAGGGCCCAGCAACCCGTGACTAACGCGAACCCAGGATCTCTCTTAAGAACTGTCCGGTATAGGAGCCCTTGATCGTTGCCACCTCCTCCGGGGTTCCTGTCCCCACAATCGTGCCCCCTTTTTCGCCCCCCTCCGGGCCCAGATCGATGATATGATCGGCCGTTTTGATCACGTCCAGGTTGTGCTCGATCACCACCACCGTGTTCTTCATCTCCACCAGGTAATTGAGCACCTCCAACAGCTTCTGGATATCGGCGAAATGGAGACCTGTTGTCGGCTCGTCAAGCAGATATAATGTCCTTCCGGTATTTCGCTTGCTCAGTTCCTTGGAGAGCTTGATACGCTGGGCCTCGCCTCCCGACAAGGTCGTGGCCTGCTGCCCTAATCGAATATAGCCCAATCCCACATCCACCAGGGTCTTGAGTTTGTTCCGCAGGCTTGGGACATTCTCGAAAAAGGCGAAGGCCTGGTTAACGGTCATATCCAGGATCTGGGCGATATGATATCCCTTGTAGGCAATCTCCAGGGTATCCCTGTTATACCGAAGCCCCTTGCACGCCTCACAGGTGACATAGACATCCGGGAGAAAATGCATTTCTATCTTGATGATCCCATCGCCGCTGCACGCCTCACATCTCCCTCCCTTGACGTTAAAACTGAATCGACCGGGTTTGTATCCCCGGGCCCTCGACTCCGGCAGCATGGAAAAGAGTTCCCGAATATGGGTAAACGCCCCCGTATAGGTGGCAGGGTTCGAACGGGGGGTCCTCCCGATGGGGCTCTGGTCGATATTGATGACTTTGTCGAGGTATTCAATTCCCTTGATCTCCCTTACCGGCCCCACCCGTTCCTTGGACCGGTACAGCCGCTGGCTCAGGGCCGGATAGAGGACCCCGTTGATGAGGCTGCTCTTCCCCGAACCCGAAACCCCCGTGACGCAGGTAAAGGTCCCGAGCGGGATGGCCGCGACCACGTCTTTCAGGTTGTTCTCCCTCGCACCCTCAATGACAATCGCATTTCCGTTCCCCTGTCTTCTCTTCGCGGGGACAGGGATGGACCTCCGGCCGGACAGATACGCGCCCGTCAGAGAACTTTCATGAGACATCAGGGCATCCGGGGGGCCGTCAAAGACCACTTCACCCCCCTTCACGCCCGCACCGGGACCCATGTCGATCACATGGTCCGCCGACAGAATCGTCTCTGCATCATGTTCCACCACCAGGACCGTGTTCCCCAGTTCCTGGAGGCGTCTCAAATTCTCCAGCAGTCTCAGGTTGTCTCTCTGGTGAAGACCGATACTCGGTTCGTCCAGCACATAGAGGACCCCCGCAAGCCTCGAACTGATCTGGGTGGCCAGCCGGATCCGCTGGTCCTCCCCCCCGGACAGGGTCCCGGAGGAACGGTCGAGAGTGAGGTAGTCGAGTCCCACACTTAACAGGAAACCAAGCCGGTCTTGGATCTCCTTGAGCACCCTGCGGCCGATCAATTCCTGCCTGGAATTCAACTTCAATTCCTCAAAAAATCGGTTCGCCCATTCAACAGAAAGCGCCGTCAGCTCGTGGATGGCCTTTCCTCCCACCCTGACCGCCTGGCTGACCGGCTTCAGTCGCGCACCCCGGCAGACAGGACAGGGCCGAATGTTCATATAGGCCTCGATCTCGTACCTCACGGGATACGAATCTGTTTCATGATATCGCCTGTCCAGATTGGGAATAATCCCCTCAAAGGGACGTTTATACGAATACCTCCGGTCATCCTTTTCAAAATAGAACGGGATCTCTTCTGATCCGGAGCCATGGAGAAAACCGTTCTGGATATCCTCGGGCAGGTCCCTGAAAGGGGTGTGCATACGGACCCCGTAATGTTCGCACAGGGACTCCAGCATCTGCTGAAAATGGACGGAATGACGGTTGGCCCACGGCGCGATAGCCCCCTCTCTCAAGGAAAGATCGGGATTCGGGACGATCAGTTCGGGGTCAAAATACCGTTTTGTTCCCAAACCGCTGCACGCCTCACAGGCCCCCTGGGGGTTGTTGAAGGAAAACATCTGGGGGGTCAGATCGGGGATGCTGAGTCCGCATTTCGGACAGACGGCCCTCTGATTGAAGAAAAGGGCCCTGTCGCCGACAACGTCTACAGCGGCCTTTCCATCAGAAAGGGAGAGGGTCAGTTCCAGGGAGTCGGTCAGGCGTCGTCGGATATCCGCCTTTATAACGAGCCGGTCTACCACCACCCGAATGTCATGCTTTTTGTTCTTTTCAAGGGTGATCTCCTCGTCTAAGGGTCTGACATCTCCGTCTATCATGACCCGGGTGAAGCCGTCCTTGCGCAGGCCTTGAAACAGTTTCTGATAAGCGCCCTTTCGTCCCTCGATCAGGGGCGCCAGGACCTGGACCTTGCTCCCCTCTTTTAGGGCCATGATCTGGTCGACGATCTCTTCGGTGGTCTGGGAGCGGATTTCCAGGTCGCATTCGGGGCAGTAGGGCTGCCCGACCCTTGCAAACAGGACCCGAAGGTAGTCGTAGATCTCGGTGACCGTCCCCACGGTGGAACGGGGGTTTCGGCTGGCGCTCCGCTGGTCAATGGCTATGGCCGGGGACAGGCCTTCGATGGAATCCACATCCGGTTTGTCCATCTGTTCCAGGAACTGTCTGGCATAGGCGGAGAGCGATTCCACATACCGCCGCTGACCCTCTGCATAGATGGTGTCAAAGGCCAGAGAGGACTTCCCTGAACCGGACAGACCGGTAATCACGACAAACCGGTTCCTCGGGATATCGAGGGAGATATCCTTGAGGTTGTGCTGTCTGGCGCCTCTGATTTTAATATAGTCGGTCATAGGTTGCTGGATGCCGGATACGGGACAGGGGTGTCTGTCGAAATCTCCCTATCTTGCGACTTATGCGTCGCGGGTTGCAGGATACAGGTCTGTTGCGTACCGGTTTATTAAGTCCAAGGGGTATGGGTTGTCGTTGGGTCGCTTCTTCAACATTCAGTTCTCAATTCTCGATATTCAATTCCAAGCCGATTCCCGGCCATGGATACCGCCATTCGGATCGCGGCCTTGAGGCTTGAGGGATCGGCATTTCCGGTCCCGGCGATGTCATAGGCCGTGCCGTGATCCACCGAGGTCCGGATAATGGGAAGACCCAGGGTCACGTTGACCGCATCGGAGAAGTGGAGGAGCTTGAGCGGGATGAGTCCCTGATCGTGATACATGGCAACCACCGCTTCATATCCACCGGCCGCCGCCTTGTGAAACAAGGTATCGGCCGGGAATGGTCCCTCCACGCGGAGACCCTCTTTTTGGGCCCTCTGTACGGCAGGGGCGATGAGGGTGGTCTCTTCATCGCCGAACAGTCCGGCCTCGCCCCCGTGCGGGTTGAGGGCCGCCACGGCCAGGCGGGGATGCGTCAGCCCGAAATCCTCCCTCAGGGCCCTTTCGGTGATTCGAATCGTCTTGAGTACCCCATCCACAGTCAAAAGACGCGGTACATCCCTGATCGCGCAGTGTATGGTCACGAGCGTCACCCGAAGCCGCTCTCCGGCCAGCATCATCACCACATCGGACGTGTTGGTCAGGTGGGCGATGAGTTGCGTGTGTCCCTCAAAGGCATATCCGGCCTGCTGCATCAGGACCTTGCTGATGGGACACGTGACCATGCCGGCAATTTCTCCCCGCAGGGCCATCTCCACGGCCCGGGAAATAAAGTCCACCATGGCACGCCCCCCGGCCACCGTCGGCCTCCCGGGCTGGGCCCCGCCATCCTCCAATTCGGATATGGCCATCAGATCGATCGCCCCCGGCACCCCTCTGGCCTGATCCGGCGCCGGGATCAAATTGAGAGACAATCCTTGAGCGATCCCTGCACAGCTCGACATCGCAGACAAGAGGACCCCAGGATCCCCCAGGACCACGGGCAGGCAACATTCATAGATCGTCCTGTCCGCCAGGGCCATGGCAATGATCTCCGGACCGACCCCCGCAGGATCGCCCATGGTAATCCCTATCACCGGTCGCTTGTTCAACGGTCTCCCCCAATTTCAAGCAACGGCCCTTGATTCGCGCGATTGATCTGATTCGCGGTCATAAGGCCTTTTGGCGTCTGCCTTATACCATGCCGAATTCTTCCGGGGAAACCTCCTTCAATATGGAGACCTCATGGCTTTCCACGACCCCTGCCCATTTCTCCATGAGCCGCATCATTTCCGGATCACCGATCATCCTATCCATCAATGTCTCCATGCGGGCCAGGCTGTCCCAGTCGCTTGCAAATGTCAGGGTCTGTACCGCATCTCCGCCGCTGATGTATACATAGATCCTGAATGGAGGGTATCCCTTCTTCTCGGCCAGTTCCTTAAAGGTTTTCAACAGCGGACCGGCCTCTTTCCACTTGCCGGCGGCAAATTTAATTTTTTCGAGGACTTTCACCTTCATTCGCTTCTCCTTTGTCTTAGAGGATGGTCAGGCCGTTCACATACCGCCCCGAAACCTCGCCGCGGCAGCCCGGGTATTGACAGGTCCCCTGCCCTGTCACGATCGCCGCCGTCTCATCGTTTGATTGGAAACTAACAGTTTTGCGGCCCTGTCTCAAGCGAAAAAGCAGAAACCGCCCAGAGCCTTTCACTGAGACAGGATCTCATCCAGCACCTTCCGGATCCTGGCAAAATGGGTCCCCTGCCAGTAGATCCTGTCGCACCCGCTGCAATATGAATAGTCTTCATGAAAGGCCCTGGCCTTTGGAGGGACCCTGTCAAATACGCTCTCCTTCGTAACCCTGACAAGGGAGCTGTTGCACGCAAGGCACCTTGAGAAAGGCGCCATGCCCCCTCGCAGTGACAGAAAATCGATGATTCTCCGGATCTGTTCGACCGTCGTTCCAGGGCGTATGAATATCCCGCGGACGACGTCCCTGTGCTTGAGGAGTTTTCTGCTCTTGGTCAGGATCGTCCGCTTCTCTTCCCCGGATATGCGGATGATCTCGCGGGGAGACAGGGTGGGATCGCAATAGACGTCCAGCCCCAGGGCCCGCATATATTTGACAATGTCGCCGATGTTGACGTCTGCAATAAACCGGGTTTCCCTGAGCGGCAGATCCCTCAAATGGGTCACATCGTGAATATCGAGGGATTCAAAGACCGGGTAGACGCTGACCCTGTCCCTGTCCTGCAAGATGTATCCAAAGCCCACCGATACCCCGTTCACCAAAATGAGATCCACCTCCGTATGGGGCACGCCCAGGGCCTCGATCCTATCCTTTACAGACTCCCTCCCCTTGAAGCCGCACCTGAAATCAACCTTCCGGAGGTTTGACGGCAAAAAATCATTAAGCTCTTCATAAAATCGAAATGTCGCGGCCTGCATACCCTCTGTTCAACCCGCTTAAAGGCTTCCTTGTCCCAAAAGATTCCCAATCCCCATCAAGTCTATACCTTTGGACGCCCAAGATACGGCTTTTGCCTGACGCCCCCCAGGGATCACCCCATCAAGACGGTATTCCCTGCCAGGCACGGTGTCAACAGCTTTTTTCTTGACCGGATCATGCGTTTTCTATACCATTCTGCATAGTTCTCCGGTCGGCTCAAAGGACCATCACAGCAGGCATGATTAAGCTCTGATTTGAAACGCAGTGATTTTCCGATCAAACAAAAGGCCTTCCTATGAAACGCTCTGCGCTGGCAGCAAGCCTGATCGCCATTGCCCTTCTGACCACGGTGGCCTACCATCTATTGAAGCCGGATTGGGTCCTCTTCCGAAAGGCGGAAAATTACTTTTCAAAGATGGCTTATGCAGAGGCCATCCCCTTCTACACAAGCCTCCTGAAAAACGGATTTGAAACACCGAAACTCCTGAGCCATCTGGGAACCTCCTATGTTGCCACCGGTCAATTTGCAGAAGCCGAGACGATCTTCGAGAATATCCTCAAACAGACACCTGACAAGCCGTCGGCCCTGAAGGAACTGGCCAACATCTACGTCGCCTTCGGCCGATTCAGGAACGCCATCCCCCTTTATCAGACGTTCCTTCAAAAGCAACCCGAAGACAGATCCGTCCGTATCCTTTTAGCAAGGGTTTTGTCCTGGTCCGGCCGTTTTGATGAGGCCATTGTCGAATACCGAAAAGCCTTGGGAGAAGAAAAATGAAAAGCTCAAAAGCCCGATGTCTTCTGTTTGCATGCGTGTGGCCTGCATGGGTCTGTCTGTCAGGGACACCCTCTGCCTTTTCAGAGGAAGCCACACAAAAGTTCCCCATTCCACCCATCACTCAGGTCACTCCGCCCCCCGAATCACAGGGGCTCAAGCCGGATCAGGTGAAACCCGGAGAGGATATTCCGGACTGGGTCGCACGGTGGGAACTGGCCAGGGTCCTCAGCTATGTGAAGCGGTATGACGAATCCGTCGTCGAATACGAAAAGGTCCTGAAAGAGAAACCCGGCCTTACGGAAGCAAAGATTGAAATGGCCAAGGTCCTCTTCTGGAAGGGCGATCAAAAGGCGGCTTCCCACATCCTGGAACAGGTCCCGTCGAAGGATATCACAGGCGACACCAAAGTTCTGATGGCCGACCTCCTGGTAGCCCAGAAGGCGTATCCCAAGGCAGAGCCCCTGTACAAGGCGTATCTGGAGAGCCACCCCGGGGACCAGGCCGTGAGGCTCAAACTGGCGGAGATGTTGAGCTGGCAGAAGAAATACGATGCATCCCTGGCTGAATTCCGGAAGATCCTGGAGGCACGGCCCGACGACATACAGGTGAGAAGGCGGTATGCCTTTGTCCTCATCTGGGCCGGTAAACATGCCGAGGCGGCTGCGGAACTGAAGAAAACCCTGGATTGAGTCGGCCCTGCCAGGGGGCTTTCAACGATGACGATCTTGATAGGACAATCCTCATGGATCAGGCGGATGGATATATGGCATCAGTTCTCTTGACGACGTTGCGGATGTGCCTCAAAAGGGCGACGTCTTTCCGCCTCCCAAAGGATATTCCTCAGCGCACGCCAACAACAAGAATAGGACGGAGACATGGATGCATCCTCTCCTTAGCCATCATGTGCAGTTCCCTGATTGCCCCATACCCGGCATACGCTCTCCGGTCCCCCCAGTCGATGGTTGACGTGACCGGCCTGACATGGGAGAGAACCCCACGGGGAATAGATGCCGTTATCTCTCTTTCCGGGCCGCTGAAATTCCGGGAAAACCGATTGCAGAACCCGGAGAGGTTTTTTCTTGACCTGAACCATGCACAAATCCGGACCGGGGTTAAACGGCATTACAGCATCAACCAACCTCCCCTGAAGGCCATCAGGGTGGGTCGGTTCGACCGCGAGACGGTGAGGATCGTGTTTGATCTCGAGGCCGATACGAACAGGATCGATGCCGTTTTTCTTGAAGATCCCTGTCGAATTACGGTTCGCATCCACAACGGAATCGAAAAAGAGGAGACGGAGCATAAGCCGCCAGCGCACGCCTCCAATGGGCTGATCCCGGAAGATCAGTGGATCACCGATACGGAGGCCCGACTGGCCCTTGCCAGGGTTCTCTCCTATGACGATGCCACCCTAAATGAATCGCTCAACGCCTACAGGATCCTTCTCCGTCATAAACCGGAAGACCCCCTCATCGTCCTGGAGATGGCGCGTGTCCTCATCCGGAAAGGGGACACCCGAGAGGCCGTGTCCCTTGCCGGGAGTATTCAACGGACGGCCCCGAATGACCCGGAGACCCTGGTGGCCCTGGCCGACCTGGAGGCAAGTCTCGGACACGCGGCACGGTGCCGCGACCTCTATCTGGAGGCCATTCGACGGAGCCATCGGCCCGAGGCCATCCGGCTCCAACTGGCGGACCGGATGAATATGTGGGGCGATTTTTACGGGACCGAGAGGATCTACACGGAGTATCTTCATGCCCATTCTCAAGACAGGGAGGTTGCCCTCAGATTGGCCGCCCTGCTGAGAAGCCAGGAACGGTTTGCCGAATCAGAAGCGATCTACAAACGAGTGCTCACACAATCCCCTGATTCCAGGGAAAGTCTTATGGGGCTGGCCCGACTAAAATGGCTGGAGAAAAATTTCGCCGAAGCGGGACAGTTGACGGATCGATTTCTCAATCTTTATCCCTATGATCCCGAAGGGCTTCTCCTGAAGGCGGATATCCTGTTCCTTCAGAAGCGATATGAAGACGCGCTGGGCATCTATTCGAGATTGTCAAACATGCCGTGCTGCCGCCTCAAGGGCCTTATCCACATGGGAAAGGCCTACCTGGCGCGGGGAGAAAGCGCCCTCGCACGCCCCTGTTTTGCCGAAGCCTTTGAGGCGGATCCACAAAACGTGGAGGCCCGTTATTATGCGGCGGGGCCGGATGCGGCCGCCTCCGATGAGTTCGTGAGTGCCCTGTTGCAGGACAAGGACATCTCTTCGATGACCCTGGAGAAATGGGCGAGGTTCTATGCCGAGCAGGGATTCAACAAAATCGCCATCCAATATTACCGCGCGTCTCTCAAGCGAGATCCAGACTATTTTCCCTCGCAGATCGGCCTGGCCGAGGTCCTTGCCATCGATCACCAGTATGATCTCTCAGTGAAGCAATTCGAGCTTCTCTCACAGACCTTTCCCAACAACCGGAAGATCCTCATCGGCTGGGCCAGGGCACTCGGGTGGGGCCGGCAGTATGACGAATCCATTGCGTTATATGACAAGATTCACGACATGGCCCCCGCTGATCCGGTCCCTCAAATCGAAAAGGCCCGCACGGCCGTATGGGCCAAAAAGATGGATCAGGCCTTCGATGCCTACCAGGCACTTGTGACGCCCCCTGTTGACGAGCAACTTGCCCGTTCCCTAAGTCCTGTTACTGAGGCGTCCGACAATCCTGAACTCATTGACGCCGTTAAAAGACTTACGGAGAGTGCAAAACGGGGATCGGTCTTTCAGGGGTTTGAGGCATTCAATAATGAGCTGACAAATCTGAAGTCCTCCCTCTCCGCGGATACAAACAGTCAGATCGACGCCATACAGGCCCGGCTTTACCCCGCGTACGCCATCCAAAAAGCGGCATACCTCGAAGAAGAGAGCAAACGTCTTACATGGAATCGACGGCCCACCCAGGCCATGGATGCCTATGAGGAATTACTCGCTTTTTCGCCGGGAAACCAGGAGGCGATCTTCGATTACGCCCAACTCCAATGTGCCCTGGGCCTCTGCAACCGTGAGGAGGAGACCTACAGACGACTTCTCGACATGGACAAGCTTCACAGCCTGGCAGGGAAGGCCATGGAACGGCTGGAAATCCGTCGCAACCCGGCGCTCAAACTGGGGCAGATCTACTGGTCCGAGCGAGGGAGAGAAGGGTTGACGGAGATCGACCGGTATCGCACCGACCTGGGAGTGGACATCCCCATCGACTGTCGTTTCCACCTCAAGATGATCGGTCATCACTGGGTCGAGCACCCGAGCTACACCCATGACTCTTATGGGGCGAACGGCTTTACCATCGGCGTCAGCGGGGTCCTGAATCCCTATATCAAAGGAGAGGCAGCCTGGACCAAAAAGCTCTATAGAGACAGCGAATTCGAGAACACCGATACGGGTTACGCCCACATCCGGCTGAACCTCAAGGATTATGTGGAGGTCGGTCTGGGATATGACCGAACCGACGAGCTGTACAACTATTTCGGAATCAGGCAGGGGATACAGGCCGATACCTGGTGGCTGTCCCTCAATTCCAATATCACCCGGCGGCTGGAGCTTATGGGACAGGCCAGATACCTGAGTTACAGCGATGACAATGACGGCCAACACTACATGGCAGGCGCTGGCTACGCATTCACAGACCATCCAAGGGTATTCAAGATCGCGCTGACAGGGGAATACCGCAACACCAGTAAACAGGATGTATACCAGTATGTGGACGGCCGGCTCATGAACATCATCCACCCGTACTGGACCCCCAATGACTACTATGCCGGCGCAGTAACGTTTGAATGGTATCATGATCTGTCAAAGCTATTGTTTTGCGGGAGCCAGCTCCATTTTTATGATCTGGCAGTGGCCGTGGGGACCGATACGGAGCATAATCCGTCCATTGAATTCCGGGGCGAATGGCATTATGAGTTCCTCGATCACTGGACATTCAGCATCAAGGGCCTGATCCACCGCTCCAAGCTCTGGGACGCGGAAGGCGCGTGGGCCGACATCAAGTATCAGTTTTGAAGCAGGGAGCAAGGAGGCGGAAGCTGAAAGCTCAAAGGTGAAAGTAACCAGCAATCAGCAACGAGCAAGCCGTTTAACGCCATGAAAAAAATGATCCCATACCGGCTGGGCCGGATTATCCTCCTTATTATTCCAATGGCGGCGATTGTCCTCGCCATTGTGTATCTCCTGGTGAGGACCTTTCTCTTTTTGATCCTGGATTATCAGTGGCATGAAAAGATTGCTGCCCTTTTTCTCCTCTTTGCGGAGACCTTTATCATCATCCATGGCATCGGCTATTTTCTCGAGATCTTTCACATCGTCGTTCGTGGAAAAGGCCTGGCGCCTATTGATGAGGCCCCCCCGCCCCTTGAAACCTATCCGCCCGTGGCCATCATTGTGTCTTCCTTTAATGAACCTCTCGAGGTCGTAGAGGACACCCTGATCACCTTTTACAACCTCTCCTACCCCAACAAACATATCTATTTTCTGGACGA
>JAWOIH010000466.1:0-21156 GCA_046484725.1 Candidatus Desulfacyla sp.
TTGCAGGGCAAGGTCATGGGCAATATGCTCTTTGAAAGGGAGGCGGCGGCCTGCCTCCTGTTCGGCATGCCGGCTGCCCGGCTCCCGTTTGAGTTAGAGGGCACGTTTCAACCCCTTCGCTCGCTTCGAAATGTCGTCAGGGGCAAAGGAGCAGGCGTAGTGCTGGACCGAACCCAGTACGAGGCGGTCCAGGCATTGCCGCTTGCAAAGGAAATCAACGTGATTCACACGTCCGGGGAACTCCCAGCCAGCCCTGTGGTCTGGTTTGGAGAACCTGACGTCAGGGCCCAGGGTCTGGCTGCCATACTTCTGGGCATGAAAGAGGATGGGAATGCACAAACCCTGCTCAAACTCCTTCAGACCGACGGTTTCGGACCGGCGGACGCGGAGTTGCCGCAATACAGACGAGCCCGGGAAGGGGCTGTCTGTTTTCCATAGTCTGATCGTTGTTATCTTGTTCCTCGGGGCATGTGCGCCTGTTCCCAAACCGCCACAGAGCAGCGTAGCGAACAAAGGCGTCCCGAGCACGAACGGGCCGGACCTGCTGATCTGCGCCCCCTGCTCCCGTGAGGAGGCCCGGGAATGGGCCGCAGAGGGGACTGGGGATGTAGGGGCTTCCATCAAGGCCGCTAACTGCTATGCATTTCTCGTAACTAAAGAAAAAGACAAGGGATTGAGGCTTGCGGACGCCAAAGAAGGCCGGCGACTGGCCGACAGTGCGGTTCAGCGTTGTCCGGAAAGCGGCCTGGCACATTATCTGTACGCCTATCTCACCGGGCTGGAGGCTGAAAACGATCCCCTCCATGGTCTCGAGCTGGTGCCCGTTATCGAGAGGGAGGCCCGGCTGGCCGCGGAGTTGAGCCCCTCGATAGATCATGCAGGACCGCACAGGATGCTGGGAGAACTTTATCTCCGAACCCCGGGCATGCCCATCAGCATCGGCGATGTGGAAGAGGCCATCGCCGCTTATCGCCGGGCGCTGGTCATCGCCCCCGGCTTCGCTGAAAACCGGCTGGGCCTGGCAGAGGCCCTCCTCAAGGCAGAAGAGGCGACAGAGGCCTGCACCCGGTTGCATGAGCTGTTGGCAGAGATGCCGCCTGCCGCTGAGTCCGAAGCAACGTGGCGAAAGGCCTTGGATCTGTTGAAGCGTCTGTGCACCACGAAAAATGCTGAATGACAGACCCAGCCCTTTTTAACCGGGGAACGATGGTCTGCATACCCACTTTATCGGTTATGTTGGGGGAAAAATGGAGGATGGAAGCAGTACTTCCGGGAAGGTGCAGCAGGTGGCCCTGGTTACCGGAGGCGCCGGCTTTATAGGATCGGCCGTTGTTCGCCGGCTCCTCCGGTCCGGTCACCGGGTAAGGGTCCTTATTCGCCCCACCAGCGACCCTCGAAACCTGAGAAGGCTCCCCATCGACATTGTGACAGGCGATCTCACGGACCGACCTTCCCTGGAACGGGCGCTCAAAGGGTGTCGTTTTCTCTTTCATGTGGCAGCGGATTACCGCCTCTGGGTCCCTGAACCGGAAAGGATGTATGAAAACAATGTGCGGGGGACGGAGAAGATTATGGAGGAGGCCCTCAAGGCAGGTGTCCGGAAAATCATCTACACCAGCAGTGTGGCGACCCTGAAGCTCAACGGCAACGGGATTCCCACGGATGAGAAGGGGGCCGCTTCTCTCGCAGATATGATCGGGCACTACAAACGCTCCAAATTCTTAGCCGAGGCCGCGGTCTTGGATCTGATTGAGACCCGGGGCCTTCCCGCTGTCGTGGTGAACCCCTCAATGCCCGTAGGGCCGGGAGACATCAAACCGACGCCGACCGGCCGATTCATCGCAAATGCCGTGGCGGGCCGGATGCCCGCATATGTGAACACCGGTCTCAATGTCGTTCACGTGGACGACGTGGCAAGAGGGCACCTCCTGGCCCTGGAACATGGCACGATAGGAGAACGTTACATCCTGGGCGGGCAAAATATGACGCTGAAGGAGATTCTCATAGAGGTCGCCTCCATTGCAGGACGCATGCCGCCGCGTGTTCGTCTTCCTCACAGGCTCATCCTGGCCGCGGCCTTCTTCTCAGAGGCCTGGGCACGCTGTGCCTGCAGGGGGGAGCCCCGGGTAAGCCTGGATGAGGCAAGAATGGCCAGAAAGCGGATGTTTTTCTCATCCGGAAAAGCAGAGCGGGAACTGGGATATACCTACCGGCCTGCAAGTGATGCCCTCCGCGACGCAGTGTACTGGTTCCGGCAGAACGGCTGCGGGAAAGGGATTGAGGGATTGAGGGATTGAGGGATTGGAGAATTGAGGTCTTGGAGAGAAAGGCCCCAAAAGCAACCTTGAACCCGTGAACGGGTACTTTAACTTTAGTCACTTATAATTTTAGTGCCTAATTTCCTGGTCTTCTGTCACAAAAAACAAGAAAATTTTTGGTTCTATGTACATTTTATTAACTCACACAAAGCCACCAAGAACACAAAGATAAAGACTTCTTTGGGGTTTTTTATAAAGAAATGCCCTTTGTGTGCTTTGTGTCTCCGTGTGATAAATTTTTGGTTTTGGCCATCAGGCCGCGTTAGGCATCGGGGTCGTATTGTGAGCATACCATTGATTCAGAAGGCGCGCATCGGCGCCTATATTGTCAGGCAGAGAATCGCGGGGAACGGGCGGTTTCCCCTCGTCCTGATGTTGGAACCTCTGTTCCGCTGCAACCTTCGGTGCAAGGGATGCGGCAAGATCGACTATCCGGAGGCCATCCTCAAAAAGATGATGACCCCTGAGGAATGCGTAGCCGCGGGGGAGGAGTGCGGCGCCCCCGTCGTCTCTGTTGCCGGGGGAGAACCGCTGCTCCACCCCCAGATTGCCGAGATTGCCCGGCAGCTGATTGCGCGCAAAAAATTCGTATACCTCTGCACCAACGCTCTCCTCGTGGAGAAACGGATGAGGGAATTCGAGCCGTCCCCCTATCTGACCTTTAATATCCACGTGGACGGCCTGCGCGAACGACACGATGACCGGGTCTGTCTCAAAGGGGTATTTGACCGGGCCATGGCCGCCATCCGCCTCCTGGTCGCCAACGGTTTCCGCGTCACCACCAACACCACCTTTTTCAAGGGGGAAACCGCAGAAGGCGCAGGGAGACTCTTCGATGTGTTGACCTCCCTCAGGGTCGAGGCCATGACCATCGCCTCTGCCTTCAGCTACGAAGCGGCGTCGGATCAGGAAAATTTTTTCACACGGGACGAGGCCACCGGCCTGTTTCAGTCCATCCTCAAATTGAGCAAAGAAAAAGGGTGGCGGTTCAACCACAGCAGGCTCTACCTCGATTTCCTGGCCGGCAACCAGGCGTACGGCTGCATCCCCTGGGGAAACCCCACCTGCAACATATTCGGCTGGCAGAAGCCATGCTACCTTTTAAATGACGGGTATGAACCCACCTTTCAAGATCTGATGCAAAACACGGACTGGTCCAGATACGGCGTGGGCAAAGACCCCCGGTGCACCCACTGTATGCTCCACTGCGGCTTCGAGCCCACGGCTGTGATCGACTCGGCAAGACACCCGGTAAAGGCCATGAGGGTCCACTTGCGGGGGGTGAACGGAAAAGGCCCTGTCACACCGGGGCAAAATAGAATCGGAGGGTAAAAATAGATGGAACAAACAATGATGAGCGACGAGATGCACTATGAAGGGAACTGCATCCGCCCGCCCAGCGAGGCCTACAGCATCCTGCTCCAGGTAACCGTGGGTTGCTCCCACAACAAGTGCACCTTCTGCGGCACCTATACGGATAAGCGATTTAGGATCAAGGACGATCGCACGATTCTGGGCGATATCCTGTTCGCCTCCAAATATATGAAACGGCAGGACCGGGTGTTTCTCATGGACGGGGATGCCCTCATTATTCCGCAGAAACGATTGATGTGGATCCTCGACCGGATCAAGGAACACCTCCCCTGGGTCAGGCGGGTCGGGGCCTATGCCAATGCCAAGGGCATCGGGATGAAGACCCTCGAAGAATTGAAAGCATTGAAAGAAAACGGCCTGGGCATCCTTTACTTGGGCGTGGAGACCGGGGATGAGGCACTGCTGAAAAAGATTCGAAAGGGAACCAGTGCCCAAAACCTGATCGACATGGGGAGGAAGGTGCGGGAGGCCGGGATGAAGCTCTCGGTGACCGTTTTATTGGGGATTGCAGGTCGAGGGCGATCCATCGAGCACGCCAGGGCCACCGGCGACCTCCTGACCCGGATGGACCCTAACTATGTGGGGGCCCTCACCGTGATGCTGATACCGGGGACCCCGCTCCACGATGAATACGTCAACGGGACGTTTGAGCTTCTATCCGAACAGGAACTGCTGCTGGAATTGCGGGAGATGATCGCCCACACCGACTTGAGCCGGGGGCTTTTCTTTTCCAATCACGCATCCAACTATCTCCCCATCAAGGCACGCCTCCCCAAGGGAAAACAGGAGGCCCTGGATCAGATAGACAGCGCATTGAGGGGGGAAATAGGTCTCCGTCCAGAGTGGATGCGGGCACTATGAGATTTATGATTGTTGATTGTAGATTGGAAATTCCTTTAAAAACAAAAGGATGTACAGAGAGAGCCCCGAAAGGGGGTGCCCATCTTCCTGAAGGCCGTCTAATCAAAGATCGCCTTCACAAACTCCTTTGGGTCGAACTCCCTGAGATCATCGATCTTTTCGCCGATCCCGATGAAGCGGATCGGTATGCCGAGTTCCCGGGAAATACCGATCACGATACCGCCCTTGGCCGTGCCGTCTAACTTCGTGAGTACGATGCCGGTCACCCCCAATGCCTTGTTGAACATCTGGGCCTGGGAGATCGCGTTCTGGCCCGTGGTGGCGTCCAGGGCCAGCCAGACCTCATGGGGGGCCCCGGGGAGCTTCCGGCCGATCACCCGATGGATCTTCTGGATTTCCTCCATGAGATTGATCTTGGTATGAAGCCGGCCGGCCGTGTCCACGATGACCACATCGACCTTTCTGGCGACCGCCGCAGTCAGGCCGTCAAAGGCAACGGCCGAAGGATCGGCACCGGGCCCCTGTTTGATGACAGCGGCCCCCACCCGATCGCCCCAGATGGTGAGTTGCTCCACGGCGGCCGCCCGGAAGGTATCAGCGGCCACCAGCAGGACCTCTTTCCCCTGAGATCTGAACCGATGGGCCGCCTTCCCGATAGTGGTGGTCTTCCCCACGCCGTTGACGCCCACGACCATGATGACCAGAGGCTCTCCCGGATTGGGAAACGGATGCTTCACCTCACCGACGTCCAAAAATGCCAGCATCTGATCCCTGAGGGCCGCCTTCAGCTTGTCAGGGTCCTTCAGCTCTTTTCTGGCGATCTTCTCCTCCACGGAATCAATCAGTTCCTGGGTGGCGGCCACGCCGATATCCGAGGTGAAGAGGATCTCCTCCAAATCGTCCAAGAGATCCTGGGTGATCTCTTTTTTTCCCAAAAAAAGCCGGTCCAGTCTCCCTGTGAACGAGTCCCGGGTCTTTGACAGACCCTGGCGGAGTCTCCCAAAAAAGCCCGGCCCCTGATCCGCCTCTCCGATTTCCTCTTCCTTTTCCTTTTTCCGGTGAAAAAATGCCAACGTCTCGTGCCTCTCTATTGAATAGCCTCAAGTCCCCTGTCTGAGCGTTCATTTACATTGACGGTTACCATTTTGGATATCCCCTGGTCCTGCATCGTTATCCCATACAGCCGATCCGTAATCTCCATGGTCTTCCGGCTGTGGGTGACCATGATGATCTGAGACGCCTGCCGAATCTCTTTGAGCAGACTGTTGAACCGGTCGATGTTGGCCTCATCCAAGGGGGAATCCACCTCATCCAAGAGGCAGAACGGGCTCGGCTTGATCATATAGATGGCAAAGATGAGGGCCATGGCCACCAGGGCCTTCTCGCCTCCGGAGAGGAGTCCCATATGGCTCAATTTTTTACCGGGGGGTTGGACCTCCACCAGGACGCCGCTTTCCAACGGCCGCGATTCATCGCTCAACCGCAGCCCGGCCGTGCCCCCGTTGAAGAGGATGGGGAAAATCTCTTTCAGCTTGGCATCCACATCCTGAAAGGTCTGTCTGAATTTCTCGAGAGAGGTCCGGTTGATCTTTCGAATAGCCGTCCTCAATGACTCGATGGAACTCATCAGGTCTTCTCGCTGCCCCACGATAAACTCGTGACGTTCGTTGAGGGCCTCCAGCTCTTTGATGGCCATCAGATTGACCTCCCCGATCTGCTCCCTCAACCGTTTCTTCTGCTCGACCGTTGCTTCGGCCTCTGCACGGGAAAAGTCCTCATGAAGGTGCGATCGGTATATTTCAGGGAGACTGAGATTGAATTTTTCCCTTACCGTTTCTGTCAGATGATTCATCTTGAACTGGATTTCGGAGTTTTCCATCTTTGCCGTATTGATCTGCTCCTTGAGGTCGTCCACTTCCCGTTTAAGATCCTCCTCTTTTCTCTCTTCCTCTCGTATCTGGGCCTGGAATTCCCGCCGTTCCGTATCGGCACGGTTCATATCCGCCTCAGCCTTCTCAAGCCTGTCATAAAGCCCTTTCAGTTCTTCCTCCAGCGTCTCCTTTCGTCTCCGGCAATCCTCGCGCCTCTCCCTGCCCGAAACGACGTCCTCTTCGATCTTTCCGAGTCGATCGAGGGCGTCGTCCACATACCCGTCCATCATCTCCATCTCGCGCAGGGCGCTTCGTTCTCCTTCCTCCGAAATCCGCAGGTCTGTCTTGAGCCGTGTCACGTCTTCACGGCACTGCTCGAATTCTTCCTCTGCCTCTTTCAGTTCCCGCTCTTTCTCCTGGAAATAGGCCGCCTCTTTCTGTCTCTGGGTCTTACGCGCGTTGAGTTCAACCGCAAGCCTTACGAGGTCCTTTTCATGTTTATTCCTCTCGGTCTCCTTCCGTTTGAGATCCTCGGATATCTTCATGGACATCTTTTCCAGCTGATCCAATTCCTGACCAAACCGGAACAGGACCTTGTCAAGGTCGTTGACCTCCTCCTGGCAGGTCCACCGCTCTTCTGTCAGGCCGTCGATAACGCCCTGTTTTTCCTCGATCCGGGCGATGATTTCCTCAAGCTTGGCCCGAAGATCGTCAACGCTTGCCGTATGCCGGACGGCCTTCTCCTTTAACTCGGCGATCTCCCGTTTCCGGATCAAAAGCCCCCGGGACCCATGTGCGGCCTTTCCGCCGCTGATCACGCCCATCCGGTCCACCCTGTCGCCGTCAATGGTGACAAAACCGATCCCGCACCCGTTCCTTCCGGCCAAATCCCGGGCGCGCTCCCAGCTGGAAAGGGCCGTATCCAGATCTTCGGCAATCGCCGTGTCGCCGAGCAGGGCTTCTATGAGGGGGGCATAGCTTGGCGAGGTGGAGACATGGTCAAGAAGAAGCGGAAATCCCATGTCCCTCGCCAGACCTTCGGCCGCACCCCGGATTTGGTTGACCGGGGCAAAACTGCCCATCCCCTTTGCGGATTTTCTCAGATAATCGACAGCATCTTTCCCATCCATCTGAGATTCCACGAGCACATATTGGAGCTTGTCGGCCAGAACCGCCTCAACGGCCCGTTCATATTGCGGGTCAACCTGGACGGCATCGGCCAGAATTCCAAAGATATGACCCGCCTGAAGAGGGGGGAAGTCACCGGCCTTCATGATGGTCCTGACCCCCATCTGATATCCTTCGAAATTCTCTGCCAGGGTTTCCAGGCTGGCGAGTCGGGACTGGCACATGTTGAGTTCCGATTCCGCTGATTTCAGATCGGATTCAACCCGTCCCTTCACCATCCCCAATTCCTTTGAATTAGCGGTCTCCACCTCCATGGCGGCCTCTATCTCACGGAGCCTCTCTGCGGTCGCCTCGCGCACCATTTGCTTCCTCTCCGATGCGGCGATAATATTTTCAGACTTGGCGCTGATCTCTGAGAGTTCGTTTTCGAGCCTGGACCGGCTGTCCGAAATCTGCTCGAGGAGCCGATTCAAATATCCCGACTCGTGATTCAGCCCGACCTCCCTGTTTTCTCCGGCGCTCAGCTCCGCCCTGGCCTTTTCATAGTCTTCCCGGATCTCCTCCAGGGCCCTCTTTCTAACCGTCGCCCGTTCATCCCTGACAGCGATCTCCCTTTCCAGTTCAGAGGACCGCTTCCGCTTTTCTTCCCGATCGTTCTCCAGGCCAGCCCGCTTCTCCTTCAGCTCTCTAAGCCGAAGCGTCAGAGATTCCTGCTCGGCCATAAGCCGACCCTTAAGTTCCCCTATCATCCGCATCTCCCCTGCCAGGGATTCGACCTCTCCCTCCTTTCTGCGGACCCCGTCCCTGAGACGAAGGTGGTTCTGCCTCAAAACAGAGAGGCCTGCATCCTTTTCGTCCAGCTCCAGGTTCATTTCCTCTATCTGGGCCCGGATCTGCGACATCCGTGTCGACCTGCCGATTTCTTCCTTCACCAGCGCCTCTGTGGAGCCCTCTTTCTTCCCCAGTTCGTCTTCCAACTGATTATAGATGTTGCTGTACAGATTCATTTCCAGGTTCCGGATCTCCTCGCTCACGGACTTGTAGCGCCTGGCCTTGGCCGCCTGGCGCTTGAGGGATCGCTCCTGGCCCTGGATCTCTCCCAGGATGTCTTCCACCCTCTGGAGATTGGCTTCCGTAGCCTCGATCTTTCGTTGGGAGATCTCCACCTTTTTCCGGTACTTGGTAATTCCCGCCGCCTCTTCCAGCATGACGCGGGTCTCTTCAGGCTTCTGTTCGATGATGGTTCCGATCTGGCCCTGCCCGATAATGGAGTAGGCCCTGTTGCCCAGGCCGGTATCCATGAATACCTCCTGGATATCCTTGAGCCTGCACGCCACATTATTGATCAGGTATTCACTTTCTCCGGAGCGGTAAAGACGCCGTGTCACCGAGAGCTCCGGGTCGCTGGAAAACGCCGGCGGGAAAGAGCCGTTGCCGTTCTCAAACAGGATGGAAACCTCCGCCATTCCCATGGGCTTGTGCGGACCGGCCCCGTTGAATATCACATCTTCCATCTTGCGGCCCCGCAACTGCTTGGGGCTCTGCTCCCCCATGCCCCATCGTATGGCGTCAACCACATTGCTCTTGCCGCAGCCATTCGGTCCCACCACGCCGCTGATCCCTTCTGAGAACGCGATATCGAGCTTCTCCATGAAGGATTTGAACCCGAGAATGGAGACTTTCTTGATTTTCATGACGACCTCCGTTGTGTCGGTCCCTCTTTTTGCCGAGGCGGTGCCCAATGATTCCCGGAGTGAAAAAACGTCAGCCGGAATCCGTTAGAAGCTATTATCATATGGATCCGGATTTGTAAAGAAAAAATACAATATAGTGTGTCATAAAATAACGGGGCACCAATATATGGTGCGATATATGGCCCAGACCGAATGATATTGACAATAGTATCGCCAAGTTCCTATTATTCCGGGGGCTGGACGCAGGTTCATTGGGTTTATTGAGTTCATTGGTTTGTGCAGGTTTCCAGCTTCCGGCCTCTCCTTGCTCGTAAGATGGTTTTCGATCGTCAGTGGTCAATCGTCACTAGTCAATAGCCCTTGCGCCTGATGCCCTGAGCCTCCCATGTATACCGTCCCGTTCGGAAAAAATGAGCTCCGATTCGATCTGCCGGCCGGGATGACCGGCGCCAAGGCCGTATCCCTCCCCGTGAACCCGATCAGGGATCTGGAAGGGGCTATTGCACAAACCCTTGCAACGCCTACTGACGCACCGCCCCTCCGTGCCCTGGCAAGCCCCCGTGACAGGGTATGCATTGTCTTTACCGACATCACGCGGGCGAGTCCGGACCACCTGCTGGTCCCGGCCCTGGTCAGGGAACTGGAGGCAGCCGGGGTCCCGGACAACCGGATCACCCTCCTCTGCGGCGTGGGTCTCCATCGAGCCAGCACCCTTGAAGAAAAGGCAATCAAGTTAGGGCAGCAGGTTGTAAACCGGTACAGGATTGTCGATCACCATGCCGTGGACCCAAACACGATCGTGGATCTGGGGAAAACGGAAACCGGCGTCCCCCTGACCGTCAATCGGTTGGCTTATGAGGCAGACCTCTTGATCGCCACCGGCATTGTGGAACCCCACCAGTTTGCAGGCTATTCCGGGGGGCGGAAGACCGTGGCCATAGGCGCTGCCGGCGAGGCGACCATTGCCTATACCCATGGTCCGGAGATGATGGACCATCCGGGAACGCGATTGGGCAGAATCGACGGGAACCCCTTTCATGAGGCCGTGACCGAGGCGGCCCGGCGAGCGGGACTGAGGTTTATCCTCAATGTGGTCCTGGATGAAGAGAAACGACCGGCGGCCGTTCTTGCCGGTGATCCGGAGACGGCTTTCCGCAGCCTGGTCGCCGAGGCCCGCAAAATCTACGAAGTACCTATCCCCGGACAGGTTGACGTGGCCGTGGCCGGCGTCGGGTTTCCCAAGGATGTCAACATCTATCAGGCGTGCCGCGCCGCCAGCTACCTCTTCTTTGCGCCTGTCCCGGTGGTAAGAGACGGCGGCGTCATCATCATACCGGCGCCCACGCCCGAAGGCGCCGGCCAGGGGACCGGGGAGAGACGGTTTTTGGAAAAAATGAGCGGAGCCCCGGATATGACGTCCCTGTTGAGAGAGATGCGCGCCTCCGGTTACCCGCCGGGGGCCCAACGTGCCTTCATCATTGCCAAGGTGATGGAAAGAATCCATGTGATCGTGGTGGGCTCCGAGACGCCGGACATCGTCCGCCGGGTCCATATGATCCCGGCCCATGATATGGATGAGGCCTTTCGCATCTGTGCAGAAAAAATCGGCAGGAGAGACCTGGAAGCCCTCATCGTCCCCCACGCCCTGCTCACTCTGCCGATTGTAGCTTAGCATTTTAATGCAGTCAAAGCAAGATGTTATTATCGATATTGGAAGCTATAAGTTATTGTTAGCAAAATAATTTTGGACAAAATAAATAAAAAGATTCAGATGAAACGACTTTAGTCACTTTAGCTCATTTTAGACACTTTAGGCATTTTTTCTGGAGGCACATCATGGATTTGCTGAAAGCTATCGAAGAAAGAAGAAGCACCCGAGCCTTTCTGCAGAGGCCGGTTGAACGCGAAACCATCGAGACCCTCATCCGGCTGGCCACCCAGGCGCCCTCGGCCATCAATCTTCAGCCTTATGAACTGACGGTTGTATCCGGCGAGGAGAAACAGAGGCTCAGCCGGCTCCTGGTCAAGCGGATGAAGGAGCGGAACATATCGTGCGGACCGGGGGCCAAAAGCCCCCTTCCGGACTATTTTGTGGAGCGGGAGAGAGGACTTCTCAATGCGATTCGGCCCCATCTGCCTGAACAGACCCCTTTCCAGAATTTTATCAACGAGGGGAGCTGTAATTTCTACGGCGCCCCCACCGCCATCATCATCACCATCGACCAGGTGTTCTCAAGCGCCAGGCTCACGGATGTCGGCGTCGTGGTCGGTTATCTGGTCCTGAGCGCCCATGCCCTGGGACTGGGGACCTGCCCCATCGGTCTGATTACCGCATTTGATGACGATATCAAGGAATCGCTGAGCCTGCGGGATGAAAAAAATGTGGTGATCGGCGTGGCGGTCGGCTACCCCGATCCCGAGGCGCCCATCAATCGCTCAAGATCCGACAGGGTCCCCCTGGATGAGCTGGTGCGTTGGCGGGAATAGCTCATGGATCATGGCTGATGGCTGATGAAGGTCACGCCTTGCGCGTCTTTCTCAACACCTTGCGCCTAACGCCTTGCGCCCGTTTCTGGATACTTGACCATGGTGCCTGAATCCTCGTTTCCCGTAGAGCGTCCCCGAATAGGCATCGCCTTTTCCTCCGGTTTTTTCGGCTTCTTCGCCCATGCGGGATTCCTGGCCGCGGTCCGGGAATCCGGGATTGAACCTGCCGCCTATGCAGGGGCCAGCTCAGGGGCCATCGTAGCGGCAATGGCCGCATCGGGCATGAGCACCTCCGCCGTCAGGGAGATGCTGTTCGGCCTAAAAAGAGACGATTTCTGGGACCCCGATCCCTGGCATTCGGTTCTCTCGCATGCGCTTCGCCTCTTCAGGGGCTACACCGGATACCTCAGGGGAGATGGTTTTGCCCGTCTCCTCGAACGCCTCCCCGCCCGGACGTTTGAGGAATGCGACACACCGCTCGCCATCTCAGCCACGGACCTGACCCACAAAATGGAGGCCATTTTCACGCAGGGGGACCTGGCTCAGGCCATCCAGGCCTCCGGCTCGGTGCCGGTCCTTTTCAAGCCTGTAATCATCAACGGGGCACTCTGCTGCGACGGCGGGATCACCGGGAAGGCCCCGGTGGAGGCCCTGGCCGGTCTCTGTGAGCTGGATACCATCCTGGTCCATTTCATCGCCTCGGACAATCTGGAACAGGGCACGCACGCCTTCCTGAAAAAGCGGTTCACCCCCTGGCATATCCAGCATCTCGCCGTCAATATCGCCCGCCAGAAGGCCTATCAGAAAGAGGTCGAGCTTGTAAGGTCACAAGGGGTGGATGTCATTGAGGTGAGGACAGATGCGCCCCCCATCGGCCCAGGCAGACTGGAAAGGGGCCCTGAGGCCTATGAGGCCGCGAGAAATGCCGCCCTCAAGATCCTGCCCTTGAATAAAGCCGCAACAGCGGAGGACACTGCTGCGAAAAGAGGCGGCATTCAAAAAGATGGGTTCGGCACCTATTGAGAGGGGTTCAGCGGAAATGTCAAAATCGCCCCCACCCGGATCAGGGCCTTGATCACGGCGCATACGGGGAGGCCCACCACATTGGTGTAAGACCCGGAGATCGACTCCACCATAAACGCGCCGATCCCCTGTATGGCATAGGCCCCGGCCTTGCCGAATGGTTCGCCCGTGCGGATGTAGGAGTGTATCTCCGCGTCATCCAACGGCTTGAAACGGACCGCGGTGCTGACTGCCTCGGAATGGGCTATTTGGCCCGAAGGATCGAGGATGCAGAAACCCGTGACGACCCGGTGCTCCTTCCCTTCCAACAGCCCAAGCATCTCCCCTGCTTCCGTCTCGTCTCTCGGTTTTCCAAGGACCCGATCCGAGATAACCACGATGCTGTCGGCCCCGAGAAGCCAAAAGGGTCCTGACAGAGAACTGACCTGGATCGCCTTTTTTCCGGCCAGCCGAAGGCACATATCTATCGGCCCATCCCCTGTCTCTGATTCATCCACGTCGCCCGGAACCACCCGGAAGGGGATCTGCATCTGCGCCAGCAGCCGCTTCCTTCGGGGGGATGCAGAGGCGAGGATCAGGGGGTAATCATCACGGATAAGAGAAAACGACATTTGGCATTTTGGATCTTGCTTGACCGACCCTCAAACCTCCTCTTCGACGCGGCCCCTCAACCGCCTGACCACTCGACTACCCCTTTTCCCCCACCGGCAACCCGAAAAGGGTCTTTGCATTTTCCGTGGTCTGCCAGGCCACATCTTCAAATGGAATCTTCCTCAGCCGTGCGATCTCCATGGCGGTAAACCGAACATAAGCGGGCTCGTTTCGTTTTCCTCGTTTGGGGACGGGGGCCAGATACGGCGCGTCGGTCTCGACCAGCATGCGGCTAAGGGGTATGGAAGCGGCCACCTCCTTGATATGAGAGGCGTTCTTATAGGTCACGGTGCCGGGGATGGAGATGAGATATCCCAGTTGTATAAAGGCCTTGGCAAGATTCACATCCCCTGAAAAGCAGTGGATGACCCCCCTTCTCTCCCCGTCTCCCATCTCCTTGAGCATCGAATAGACCACATCATGGGCCTCGCGGTCGTGGATGATCACGGGCAGATTCAAATCATGGGCCATGGCAAGCTGACGGCGGAAGAGCCCCACTTGGGCCTCAGGGGAGGAATACCCGCGGAAATAGTCAAGCCCGATCTCACCCCAGGCCACCACCTGGGGTTCGGACGCCAACGCTGCCAGCTGATCCAGATCAAGCCGGGTGCAGATGTCCGCGTTGTGGGGATGACACCCCACGGACGCGGATATATAGGCGTGCCTTCGGGCCAGATTCAGGGCCTCCACCGAGCTTTTGAGGTCGATCCCTATGGCGACGATATGGACAATGCCGGCCTGAACGGCCCGTTCCAGGACATCTTCCCGGTCCCCTTCAAAATCGGTCATGTCCAAATGGGCGTGACTGTCGATTAACATGGCGAATCCTCGACAAAAGTGCACAAATCCGATGTCTGCTACAACGCCAACCTTATAAGCGATTTGGTATCCTTTGGCAAACAATTCTATTGCATAACCGAGGAAATGTCCCTACTATCTGTTCAAACGCACGCCGATCCATGGTGTCGAAGCGTCTTGATCGTTCAACAGGCGCCGAACCTGAGCGGCAATCTCGGCCGCGGGTTCGAGAGACGATGTAACTCATGATCGATTGAAGGGTGTTGAGGTGATGATCGATAAGGAAAATCTGCTGCAAGAACAGCTTGAATACCACAAACGGCTCAACAGCATTACCAACCGGATCCATTCGGCACGTGACACCAATGCCATTCTTTTGGAACTTCACGACGATCTTTTAAACTTTTTCGACACGGAACGGATTACGATTTACGTTGTCGACAGGGCCAATAAAGAGATTTACTCAAAAATCATGACCGGCCAGGAGGTGGCCGAAATCCGGGTCAAGATCAACAGCAATAGCCTTGCGGGATACTGCGCCGCCTGCGGAAAGCCCTTCAACATAAAGGATGTATACAATGAGGAGGAACTCAAGTGCATCGATCGCAGGCTGACATTCGATAAGAGCTGGGACCAGAAGACCGGATATCGAACGAGAGACGTCCTTCTGGCCCCCATCACCTATGAGAATAAATACCTGTTGGGGGTGATACAGCTGATCAACAAGAAGAGCGGCTACCCGTTCTCCGCATCCGACGAATCATCGGTCCGGGATATCGCCCAGGTCCTTGGCATTGCCTTTTACAAAAATCAGAAGGCCGTCCAGAAGGCGAGGTCTACAAAATTCGATTATCTCATCAGCTACAACATCATCTCCGAAAACGACCTGACCGAGGCCATGTCCCGCGCGAGAACCGCCAAGAAGAGCGTTGAATCGGTCCTTATGTCTGATTTTGACGTATCAAAGGATGATATCGGCAGGTCGCTGGCCAATCACTTTCAGACACGTTTCATCCCCTACAGCGACAATCTCCCGATACCAGGGGGACTCCTCAAAGACCTCAAGGTGAGCTTCCTCAGGAGCAATGTCTTTATCCCTGTCGGTGAATCGGACGGGAAGGTAACGGTGGTCATGGAAAACCCGAGTTATCTGCCCGCGAGAGATACCATCAAGCGGATCATCAAGGCCAGAGAGATCGAGTACTGCGTATCCACACGGGAAGATATTTTTCAGATGATCGGCCTGTTTTTCGATGTGGATAGGAAAGAGTTGCTGGCCGGCTCCGGGAGCATTGACGATATTTTAGGGCAGTTGGAATCGGTCGATGATGACCAGGAAGATGAAAGCATCGGCATGGCCGAAGATGACAGCGCCATTGTTCAGCTCGTCAACAAGATGATTATAGATGCCTACACCCGCAAGGCCTCCGACATTCACGTCGAACCCGGGCAGGGCAAGAAAAATGCCGTTATCAGGTATCGTATAGACGGGGCCTGCCAGGTCTACCAGACCATTCCCCACACCTACAAAAACGCCATCGTATCGAGATTAAAGATCATGTCGGACCTGGATATATCCGAGAGACGGAAACCCCAGGACGGCAAGATCAAGTTCAGCAAATTCGCGCCGCTCGATATTGAACTCCGTGTGGCAACCATCCCGACGGCCGGGCAGAACGAGGACGTGGTCATGCGCATATTGGCGGCCGGCGAACCGATCCCCCTCAGCGCCATGGGAATGAGCGAAAGAAGTTATAACACCCTGGTCACCATGATTACCAAGCCTTACGGGATCGTCCTGGTGGTGGGGCCGACCGGGAGCGGGAAAACCACGACCCTTCACGCCGCCCTGGGATATATCAACAAGCCCGAGACAAAGATATGGACCGCCGAAGACCCGGTCGAAATCACCCAGGAGGGGCTCCGACAGGTCCAGGTGGCGCCCAAGATAGGCTTCAATTTTGCCACTGCCATGAGGGCGTTTCTGAGGGCCGACCCGGACGTGATCATGGTGGGCGAAATGCGCGACAAGGAGACCGTTTCCACCGGGATCGAGGCCTCCCTCACCGGCCATTTGGTCTTCAGCACGCTTCACACCAACAGCGCACCCGAGACCATCACCCGGTTGCTCGATATGGGGATGGACCCGTTCAATTTCGCCGACGCCCTCCTCGGCGTGCTGGCCCAGCGTCTGGTGAGGACCCTTTGCAAGGACTGCAAGGAAAAATATTATCCAACCAAAGAAGAATACGATGGGCTGGTGAGGGCCTATGACGGCGATTTCGATGCCCTTGGCTTCCCTTACACCGATGATTTCATGCTGTGCAGGGCCGTAGGCTGCTCCAAATGCAGCAATACCGGATACAGGGGTCGGACCGGCATTCACGAACTCCTCGAAGGCACGGACGAGATGAAGGCCCTGATCCAGGGCAAGGCAAAAATGGAGGAATTGAGGGCCCAGGCGGTTAGGGACGGAATGACCACCCTGATGCAGGACGGCATTCGAAAGGTCTGTCTCGGCCTTACGGATCTTGCCCAGGTCAGGAGAGTTTGTATCAAGTAGCGCAAAGGGCAAATGGCATAGCGTCATCTCCTGCGATACAATCGTCCTGGGCCATGCGCTTACCGCTACGCGCCCTACGCCATGCGCTCTGCTCTCTGCGCTTTGCGTTAAGGATAGATTCCCGGGTGCAGGAGCCCGGCGGTCTCATCCAACCCGAACATGATATTCATGTTCTGAACCGCGCTCCCTGCCTGCCCCTTGACCAGGTTGTCGATCAGGCTCACCACGATCAACCTTCCGGTCCGCTCATCCACATTCAGAGACAGGTTGCAGAAGTTGCTGCCGCGCACGTTGGTGCTGGTCTGCGGCGTCTCGGGCCCGAATACCCTCACGAACGACTCCCCCCGGTAAAAGGAGCGGTAGGCCTCTTCCACCTGCTTCAGGGTTTGCCCCTCTCTGAGCCGGGCGTACAGGGTGGTCAGAATGCCGCGGCAAAGGGGCACCACGTGCGGGGTGAAGGTGATACGGATCTCTTCACCGGCAATGAGCCCCAGTTCTCTTTCCACCTCGTACACATGCTGGTGTCCGGAAATCCGGTAGGCGTTCATGGCGTCATACCGGGCAGGATAATGAAACGTGGGATTCGGGGTCTTGCCCGCCCCGGACACCCCGGTCTTGGCATCGCAGATAATGGATCCCGCCTCTATCAGATCCGATTTTACCGCAGGCGCCAGTCCCAGGATGCAGCTCACCGCAAAACAGCCTGGATTTCCAACAAGATCGGACCGGGCGATACCATCCCGGTGGAGTTCGGCCAGTCCATACACCGAACGCGACAGGAGCCCCGGAGACGCATGATTCGGGTCCTTACCGATCCTCGCGGCATATCCCTGATAGGTCTCCAGATCGTTGAAGCGGAAATCACCGCTGTAGTCGATCACTTTGACGCCCTTTTCCAGCCATGAAGATGCGCCCTTCTGGCCCACGCCGTCCGGCGTGGAAAAGAAGACCACCTGAAAATCATCCGGGCAGTTCGGATCGTCCGGCGCCACCAGGGGCAGATCGCAGAACCCGGTCAGGTGCGGGTACAATGCGCTGATCGGTTTCCCCACGTCCTGCTTGTCGATGAGCGCCCTGATCTCTGCATAGGGATGCGCCTGGAGGAGTTCAATGGCCCCACACCCGCCGTACCCCCCTGCCCCGATAATACCTACCTTGATCTTGTCCATAAATACCTCCCTTTTTTTCTCTCACAGAGCGCACAGAGATCACAGAGAATTACGTTTTTGAACCTTATGCCCTCTGAAATGATTATTTTTGGAAATGGTGTGCCTTTTTGCGGATCCTTTACACATTAAACCGGAAGGTGATGATATCGCCGTCCTTGACCTCGTAGCCCTTTCCTTCCAGACGGACCAGGCCGGCCTTTTTGGCCTCGTTAAAGCCGCCATGATTCTTCAGGTCTTCATAGGCGACGACCTCGGCACGGATAAAACCCTGTTGGATATCGGAATGCACCGAGCCCGCCGCTTCCAGGGCCGGTGTGCCGGCGGGGATGGGCCATGCCCTCACCTCATCGGGTCCCACCGTAAAGAACGAGATGCGGTTGAGGATATGAAAGGAGTGACGGATGACCCGGTCCAGTGCGGATTCCTGAATGTGATAGGCCTCTAAAAACTCCTTTGCCTCTTCGGCGGACAGGGAAGCGATCTCCTTTTCGAGCCCCCCCCGCACCACGAAAAGGTCCACCCCTTCCGGCCTCTGGTCCCATATAGGAGGGGTCTCGTCTTCGTCATCATTATTGATAAGGATCAGCATCGGCTTTGCAGAGAGGAAGGTGAACCCTTTAAGGAGGGGGGCCGAGGCAAGTCCCGGGTCGCTGCGAAGGGGCATGCCCTGCTCCAGGATCTGACGGCATGACTGGACCAGGGAGATCTCTTCCCCCTCCGACAGCTTTCCCCGCTTTCTGTCCAATTCGATCCTCTCCATCCTCTTTTCAACGACGACGAGGTCATTCAGGATCATCTCTTCTTCAAGCCTGCGAAAATCCTGTTCCGGTGTCGGGGGAGTCCCCAGGGTCCCATCAAAATTGCGAACCACATGTAACAGCGCGTCGCAGGTCCGGATCTGGTTCCAGACCGCCCCTTCGGAACCCGCCCCTGCTGCAGACCCTGTTTCGGGCGGGAGAAGGTATTCAATCTTGGCATAGGTGGTCTTTTTGGGTTGATACATCCGTGACAAAAAGTCGATTCGATCATCGAATACAGTGACCGCCGCAATGCGGAGGTCTTTTCGGGAACTGCGATCGCCCTCAGCGCCCCTTGCCCCTGTCAATGCGGCGAAAATGGTGGATTTCCCTGCCTGGGGAACTCCTATGATGCCGATTTTCATTTAAGCCCTCTCACACTATCTACGGATTTTTCGTCATTGGGTTCTCATTGTTTGTTGCTGGCCCAGGCCGAATGCAGATTTCCTAAAACCTTGTCTTAGGCCGCCGCAGCAGGATATAGATAGCTCCGGTACCGCCATCGAAGGGTCGGGAGGTTGAAAAGGCCAGGACAATCCGTTTCACGGGCCCCCGGTTCAACCATACGGGGAGCCGCTCCTTCAACACCGGAATATGGTCTTCGGAATTGAGACCCCTCCCGTGTACCACAAGGACGCACCGCAATCCCAGCCGGTAGCTCGCCAGAAGAAAATCGGTGACCTTGAGTTCGGCCTCAGCCCTGGTGCAGCCATGAAGGTCGATATGGTCCTGAACAGGGAAAAGCCCTTGTTTCAGCTTCTGCATCAACTTCCGGTCAAATCCGGGAACAGACCCTTCAATGTATTCATCGCTGAAGGCGATGTCCATCTCGGCAACCCCGCTGACCAGGTCCGAGAGATGCGCCAGGACCTCCAGGTCGCCGCTGTTCGGCGGATGGACCGGTCGGGCATCCACGTCCGGAACCCTGGCAATTCGCGCCTTCTGTCCTGCCAGCGGCGTCACCCCGGACATGGCTTCCCTGAAATAGCCCATGTCATCAGGGTCCGGCGGGGCTCTCAAGCGATCCGGCTTATCAGAGGGTTCGCGCGTGTTTCCCTCCCTTTGCTTCAGGGTTGCCAGGTGTTCAAGCGCCGGATTAAAGGGGGTTTCGCGCGTCTGAGAACCTTGTTGACCCTGAAGTCGGTCTTTTCCTTTTCTTTTTTTCCTGCGAGCCATCTCTCAAACCCGGATCTCGACCTAAGAAACACCGGCAAGGGAAAATTTGACTTGAAATCATCTGCCAATAATTACTATAACACAAATCCAGCGATTTGGTATGGGTAAGCAGCTCTTTTTTTGAGGATATGAGATGGCCAAAATAGATGATTACAAAACGGCGGTTGAATTGGCAACAGCGGATTTAGCGCAGAGGAATCCAAAGCGGATCGCCGATCTCTGCGGCGCTTCGTTCGAGCCGGGTTCTGACGGAAAGGCGGTACTCCATCTTGATTTCTTGGCCAGGGGGATAGCCATCACCTGGCCGGAACTGAGTGTCTCCTACAGTGCCTCCGGCGATGAGTTGCCGATTCAGGAACAGATCCTTGTCCTTCATTATCTCAACGGCGCCAAGGGCGCTGCGCCCACGGGCCAATGGGTCGCCTATCAGGAGATACCGGACGGCAAGTTCTACCTGGACGCCTTTGTCAGAAGGGCCAAGAATCCGATGGTGCAGGTATTTGGGAACCGGCCGGAACTCCTGGTCAAACTTGCCGGCGAGCGCTATGGCGCACGACCCCTGAACCAGGGAGACCTCTCGATGCGGGTTCAGGCCCTGCCCATGGTCCCCGTTGCATTGATCCTCTGGCGGGGGGACGACGAGTTTCCGCCGGAAGGGACGATCCTGTTTGACCGTAATGTATCTGAAATTCTCTCCGCAGAGGATATCGCCTGGCTGGCGGGCATGATTATCTATCCGCTCATCGGGATGGCGAAAAGCCCTGGATAACAGGAAACCAGCGCGAAGCTCAAAGAAAAAAGGTGAAAGCAACCAGTAACCCGCAACGAGCAACAATTTTTTACGAGGTGAACAATGTCTTCGGATAAGCCCCAAGTGGCCGTCATCATGGGAAGCGCCTCTGACTCAGAGGTAATGAAAGGATGCGTGGAACTCCTCAAAGAACTGGATCTGCCGCACGAGGTAAAGGTGCTCTCGGCGCACAGGACCCCTGATCTGACAAGAGCGTATGCCGTCTCTGCGGCCGATCGCGGGATTGAGGTCATTATCGCGGGTGCCGGATGGGCCGCCCATCTGGCCGGGGCCATTGCCGCACACACCACCCTGCCGGTGATCGGGGTGCCCATTGATTCATCCCCCTTCAAAGGGCTGGATGCGCTCCTGTCCACGGTCCAGATGCCTTCGGGCATCCCGGTCGCCACAGTGGCCGTTGGGAGCGGGGGCGCAAAAAACGCGGCGCTTCTGGCC
>JAWOIH010000483.1:0-4161 GCA_046484725.1 Candidatus Desulfacyla sp.
TATGAGTTCCGGACAGGCCTGGTAAAGCTGTCTTAAGGGCAGGGCCTCAATACGATCATGCATCGGGTAACGGTCTGTACCCGGGTAGACAACCCATATTCGTTCGAGTCCCAGGTCTTGAAGGGCTATGTGCATTGATTTGCTGACCCGAGGCGCATCCGTACACTTGAATTCGAATCCGTATCGACGCCCCTTGCGCATGAGCAGGAGGTCCAGTTCGGCCCCCCGCTGGGTTCGCCAATAATAGCTGTCACGTTCCCCCGAAAGGGTCAGAACCTGTTCGAGGGCATACCCTTCCCAACTGGCGCCGTATCGTGGGTGGCTCCTCAACCCCTGGAGAGAATCGATTCCAAGAAGCCAGTGGAGCAGGCCGCTGTCTCTCAAATACACCTTGGGCGATTTCATCTGCCTTTTGCCGATATTCTCGAACCAGGGCGGCAGCACCCGAACCACAAAAGTCCCTGCCAAAATATCCCTGTATTGGTTGGCGGTCGCCGGGCTTACCGACAGGGAACGCCCCAACTCCGAGGCATTCCAGATCTGACCATGGTAGTGGGCCATCATCACCCAGAAGCGACGCAGGGCTTCGGAGGGGATCCGGATTCCAAGCTGAGGGATGTCTCTTTCGAGAAACGTCTGAACAAAGCTTTCCAGCCATCGCCAGGCGTCCTCAGGCGTCTCGGACAGGTAGGCCCTTGGGAATCCGCCCTGCAGCCACAAACGGTCCTGATTCTCTTCTCCGACCTCATCTACAGAGAAACCCGCAATGCGCACAAACAGAGCCCGCCCCGCAAGCGTCTCGGAGACGCCGCGGACAATATCAGGGGAGGCGCTTCCTAACAGCAGGTAGACGGACCGACGCTCAGGAACATCGCAGAGAGGGCGCAGCACCTCAAACAGAAATGGAAGTCGCTGGATCTCATCAATCACCACCAGCCCCGAACAGTCCTCTAAGGTCAGCTCCGGCGTTTGCGTCAGGGCCTCACGGCCCGCTGCCCTTTCCAGGTCAAAGAAGTGATGGTCTTTATGATTCGCCGCAACCATATGGGCCAGAGTTGTCTTGCCCGCCTGTCGTGCGCCCAAAAGGACAGTTGCCGGCGAAGCCCGCAGACAGGCTTCTATCTGGTTCAATAGTCTTGGTCGGGGTGTTGTTTGTAGCATATTATCAATTTACCTTTCAATATGCTACAATGTCAAGACCGTTTACCATATTCCGCTCACGATTTCGGCTTTCGGGCGCCAAGGCAAAGGCCTCTTCTTTGTGTATCACCGGCAGGATTCTCAGAAGCAGCTCCGCCTGCCTGAAAAAGACGGTGTCCTTCATCTAACCGCTGGCCTTCGAACCAGGTGGGCAAGACCAGACCCTGGGTTGCGTAAAGGGATACCGTTCTGTTGCGGGAAGGGAGGTAATGGGCATATCCCTTCAGCTCGAGGGCGGTTTTACCGCCCGGGTGGACATTCAGGCCCAGTTGGCTCTGAAGGGCGTAAACGGCCCCCGGCCATTCCACACGATCACCGCTCAGAATGTAGGTGCCCCTTCCGAAGGACCGGATCCAACCGATCTTCTTGTATTGGGTAAGGAGATCGTGGCTGAAGCCCTTTGTGTTCGAGTAGGACGCGGCAGCGGGGCATCGGTCCGGCGTTTGCCGTCCAGCATGGTGAGGTTCCGAGACACTCGATGGATGTGACCGGGCACGCCTTTCATGCCGATCTTGGCTGATATTTCAGCCTTGGAAAGCGGTTCCGAAGTCAATTCTGACAGAATTCTCTTTTTGAGCGACTCTGCCCTGACTCTGCCTTTACCGTTTCTTTCTTGATAAACTGCGCCTGGAAAGCGTGCCCTGCTTCGTGGAGTCTCAGTTCGATTTCCGGGTAATCTGCCAGTTCATCGCGCATCTTCTGAATGCCGCTGCCCCGGGCATTGATGAACCTGAGGCCTTTGAAGCTGGCGGCTTTGATTAAGGCTAAAGAAACAGCGGGGTGCTGATGTAGCGCTCTCCGGTGCTGGGAAGGATGGTCACGATGGTCTTTTGGGCATTCTCGGGCCTTGCGGCGACCTGGAGGGCCGCCCAGACCGCGGCGCCTGAGGATATGCCGCACAGGATGCCTTCCTTTCGGGCCATTTCTCTCGCCGCCTCAAAGGCATTTTCATTGGTGACCGTAATAATTTCATCGATGATCCGGGCATTCAGCACCTCAGGCACAAAGCCTGCCCCGATCCCCTGTATCTTGTGGGGTCCCGGCTGACCGCCTGAGAGAACCGGCGAGTCATGAGGTTCCACCGCAACGGCCTTGAAGGAGGGTTTTCGATCCTTTATGACCTCTGATACGCCCGTGATGGTCCCCCCGGTACCGACCCCGGCCACCAGGATGTCCACCGCCCCCCGGGTGTCCTCCCAGATCTCCTCGGCCGTTGTTTTTCGATGGATCTCCGGATTCGCGGGATTTGAGAACTGGTCGGGCATATACGCGCCAGGGGTGTTTTCGAGCATCTCACGGGCCTTCTGAATGGCGCCCTTCATCCCTTTTGCGCCGGGCGTCAGGACCAGTTCAGCGCCCAGGTGCCTCAAGAGTTTCTGCCGCTCCCGGCTCATGGTATCCGGCATGGTCAGGACGAGCCGGTAGCCCCTGACGGCGCATACAAACGCCAGGGCGATCCCCGTATTGCCGCTCGTCGGCTCGACGATCAGGGTCTCCGGTCGAATCCGCCCGTCTCGCTCCGCGGCTTCGATCATGGCCAGACCGATACGGTCTTTTACGCTTCCCAAGGGATTCTTGAACTCCAGTTTGGCCAGGAGGGTCGCCGCTCGTCCCTCGGATATCCTGTTGAGCCTCACCAGGGGAACGGAACCGATGGTACGGGTAATATCCGGGAAGATTCCACCCATGATTTCAGATCCTCCGCCTTAACGTGTTGTCTTTTCATCCGAACGCTTGTCCTTGATAATCAATTCCGGGCGTTTCAGAAAGACCCGGGTATCCGGAGGTATGGATTCGGTCAGCCACACATTGCCGCCGATGACCGAACGGGCCCCGATCACGGTTTCGCCGCCGAGGATGGATGCCCCCGCATAGATGACCACGTCGTCTTCAATGGTGGGATGCCGTTTCCGGTTGCGAAGTTCGTGGATGGTCCCCTTGGGAAGCGACAGCGCCCCCAGTGTGACGCCCTGGTAGATCCTCACCCGGTCGCCGATGACCGTGGTCTCGCCGATGACGACGCCGGTTCCGTGATCGATGAAGAAGCTCTCGCCGATATGGGCCCCGGGATGGATGTCGATGCCGGTCCGGCTCTTGGCATATTCCGTCATGATCCTCGGGATCAGGGGAACGCCCTGGTGGTATAGCTGATGGGCGATCCGGTAGGTGGTGACGGCCGACAGCCCGGGGTAGCTGAAGATGATCTCGTCCTCGCTCTTGGCAGCCGGGTCTCCCTCCCGGGCCGCGACAACGTCCTTGGCAAGGGCCGTGCGCAGGGCAGGCATCTCATTTAGCAGACGGATAGCGGCCTCATACCCCGCCTCCAGGCATTTGGAACAGGGCTTATCGTAACGAAGACAGTCGTGACGGATGGAGAGGGTCACCTGTTCGGCCAGGCTCTCAAAGAATCCGGTGACCTCCTGTCCCAGGTAATACCCGAGGTTGACCCTGTCGATCCGTGTACGGATGAAATAGCCGGGGAACAGGATCCTTTTGGCGGTATCGATGAGGGCAATGATCGCTTCCCTTGATGGGATGGGCTCCGGGCTCACATGTTCGAAGCACTGGTGTCCATCACAGGAACGCGCGATGCGGTCCACAATATCGGGGATGCCCTTCCGGTAATGCTCTACACTGGACAGCTCTATCCGGCACTGATCTTCTTTGGGCGTCTGATCCATGATATTTACTCCCGGGCGTGAAATGAATGAGCTGAAAGCTGAAAGCTCAAAGCATTTCAACATCGACATCAAGAGGCCAGAAAAGCCAACATGCCACCATTCCTGTCATCCCTACATACAGTATCCAGCATCCAGTATCCATCTCACGTCCCTGACGCGCAGGCCCGGGCTTCAGGTTTCCAGAAGGGGGAGAATCCCCGCAGCTTCTCAATAATCGGGGGGAGTTTGTCGATCACCATGTCGACCTCTTCCTCGGTAGTGTAGACGCTCAGGCTGAGCC
>JAWOIH010000488.1:0-2877 GCA_046484725.1 Candidatus Desulfacyla sp.
GTCGAAGTCAGGGATGATGCGGGACAGGTCTTTGTTTCCGGCAGGGAAATAAGCCCCTCCGTGGAAATCGTCTCCAGGGACTTGACCTATGTTCATAAGGATGCATCCGTCCCTATCGGCTCGCTCTCCCTCTTCATCAGCGAGCGTCAGTTGCATATGGAGGTGCTCACATCCGCCCTCTATCTGCTGGCCGTGCAGATTCTCCTGTCCGTAATCCTGGCCGGGGTCATTGCCGGGGCCTTTCACATGGCCTTTGGCCGGCACCTCTACCGGTTCGCCCAGTTCATGAAGTCCGACGATCCCTCTCGGTTCGGCCATGACTTCGCTTTGGAGCGCAGTTCGAAGTATCAAGACGAGCTGCAACTCCTTGTCGACCATTTCAATGACCTGCGCAAGAGAATCAGGAGCTATGTGAGAGAACTGGAATACGCCATTGCCAGGGCCAACGAAATGGCGGTTGAGGCCGAGGCCGCCAATGCAGCCAAGAGCGAATTTCTGGCCAACATGAGCCATGAGATCCGGACCCCCATGAACGGAATGATCGGCATGACCGGACTCCTTCTGGATACGGACCTCAACGAAGAGCAGCGCCGTTATGCCGACATGGTGCGCAGCAGCGGAGAGGCGCTCCTTTCCATCATCAATAACATCCTCGATTTTTCCAAGATCGAGGCAGGAAAACTGGAGATTGAAACGCTCGATTTCGATCTGTTGAGCCTCATGGACGATCTCGCCGCGACCCTGGCCGTGCAGGCCCACCAAAAGGGTCTCGAACTCACCTCCGGGATCGACCCGGAGGTCCCGGCCCTGCTGCGGGGCGATCCGGGACGTCTGCGGCAGGTCCTGACCAACCTCGCCGGAAACGCCATCAAGTTCACCCAGGATGGCGAAGTGAACATTCAGGCATCCCTCGAATCAGAGAGCGAAGACGCCGTGGTCCTGAGGGTGGCTGTTCAGGACACGGGGATCGGCATCCCCGAAGAGAGGCTTTCCATCATTTTCGACAAATTCACCCAGGCAGACGCCTCCACCACCCGGCGTTACGGCGGGACGGGGCTGGGCCTGGCCATCAGCCGGCAACTGGTGGAACGGATGGGGGGGGACATGGGGGTGGAGAGCCGCGAGGGAACAGGTTCGACATTCTGGTTTACCGCGCCCTTTAAGAAGCAGATCAAAGGGGCAACCCTCCCGGCGCCCCGGCCTGCGGATATTCATGGGGTCCGTGTCCTCATCGTGGACGACCATACGGCCAACCGGGAGATCCTCACCCAGCGCCTGAAGGCATGGGACATGCGGCCGGTCGAGGCCCAGGACACCCGATCTGGAATCCAGGCCCTCTCGAGTGCCCTTGAAGAAGGAGATCCGTTCAAGGTCGTCCTTGTAAGCATGCAGAGGCCTGACGTAGACGGCGAGGGCTTCTGCCGTGCGGTCAAGGCCGACCGCCATCTGGCAGAGATCCCCCTGATCCTGTTGACCCCCCTCGGGGTCCGGGGCGAGGCGCGCCGGTTCCGGGAAATGGGTTTCTCCGGATATCTCCCCAGGCCTGTTCGGCATTCCGACCTCTTTGACATGCTAAGCCAGGTCCTCGGCGGTCTTCCCGCAGGGCATGACTCCCTGGTCACGCGCCATTCGGTCCGTGAACAGAAACGGCTCGAAGGTGCGGCAGAAGCCCGCATCCTTCTGGTGGAGGACAATCTCACCAACCAGCAGGTGGCCCTCGGCATCCTCAAGCAGCTGGGGTTCCATGCCGATGTGGCGGGAAACGGCATGGAGGCCATGGAGGCCCTGAAAGGCACGTCCTATGATCTGGTGCTGATGGACATTCAGATGCCCGTGATGGACGGGCTGGAGGCGACAAGGCGCATACGCGCCCTTGAGTCTGAAGCTCAAAGCTCAAAGCCCAAAGGCAAAGGAGGATCTGTAAGGCTTTCAGCTTCCGGCTTTCAGCTTTCAGCTCAATCGGGACAAATCCCGATTGTGGCCATGACCGCCCATGCCTTGGCAGGGGACCGGGAAAGGTGCCTTGCGGCCGGGATGAACGACCATATCGCCAAGCCGGTGGATTCCAAGACCCTTGCCGAGATGCTGTCCAAGTGGCTCAACCGGGAGGACGGAAGACAGAGGACGGAGGACGGAGGACAGAAAACGGATGTCGGGAGCCGGAGGTCGGGGGTTGTTGGAGAAAGGACGGACGGCGAAAGCAGGTTGCCTTTATTCGACAGAGATGGGATGCTGTCACGGATGATGGGCGACCTGGATCTGGCAAAGGCGGTGATGGCGGGGTTCATAGACGATATCCCCCGGCAGATTGCGGCCCTGAAAGGGTTTCTCGAATCAGGGGATGCCCAGGCCGCCCAGCGGCAGGCCCATACCATCAAGGGCGCCTCTGCCAATGTGGGAGGGGAACGCCTCCGGGAAGCGGCCCTTCGGGTGGAGAAGGCAGCCCAGACCGGGGATTTCGCCGGGGCCCGGTCGCTGATGACGGAGCTGGAGGCACAGTTCAGCCGGTTGAAAGACGCCATGGAGAACGCGGAAGTCGGAACGCGGAGCTGAATGGAGAGTGACGTAAGGATTGTCATGGGGTCTGCGGCCGTCATGTGTGGCCATGAATGGTAATGAGGCGGTCATATAGTTGTTACGGGTTTTTTGTTCCGCGCTCCGAGTTCCGCGTTCCGAACTCCGCGTTCGAAATGCTTCGCGTTCAGAACCAAACTGCGGACAACGGAGGGTGAAAGGGCATGAGCAGTCCGAAGTTATGGAATCGTAATACCGCTTCCCGTGTGGGGAGGCACCGCGACGGGTTGCTGGTCGACGCAGGCGGCTTCCGGTTTGTGCGGGACGACGGGCGCGCCGCCGCGACGCTGGCCGGCCTGCGGC
>JAWOIH010000052.1:0-3997 GCA_046484725.1 Candidatus Desulfacyla sp.
GGATATCGAAGAAAGACAGATTGTTCTAAAGCCCAGGAAACTCATTGACCCGTCCCAGGCCTGGCATTGGTCCCGGGAATGGCAGGAAATGGAAGCCGATTCTGACGCTGATATGGAGAAGGGGAGGCTTTCCCCCGAATTCACATCCGCCAAGGAAGGGCTGAGATGGTTAAAGGAGTGAAGACCTATCAATTCAGCAGGCGATTCAAGAAAGGATACCAAGGGTTGCCCAAAGAGATTCAGGAGGCCTTTGATCAGAAGCTGCCCCTCTTTTTAAAAGATATGTCCCATCCTTCCCTTCGTGTGAAACGGATACAGGGGACAAAAGACCGCTGGGAAGGATCCATTACCATGAAATACCGGTTCACTTTTGAGTTCTCCGAAGACAATGTGATTTTTAGGGCAGTCGGCACCCACGATATCCTGGTCAAGGAAGCGCGGTAAACCCTTCCGCCAAAACAATCCTGCCCTCCATTCATCCATCCATCCCAATCAAATATCAACATGTTGAAATCATCAGATTGTCAACATTTCTTACAATCCTTAACCAACCGCCCGTCCCCTGACCTCCGCCCTCTGCCTTCCGTCTTCAGTTCTTTCTTCCTCTAACGGAAAGTTTTTTAGTTTTTTCTGGACGTCCCCCAGTTAAATTCCGAAGCAGTCTGGGGTGAAACCGTGAACCTCGGACCTCTGACATCCGATTCCCGACTCCTGATATTGATAAACGCCTTGCAATAACAGAAGCATTATCCTATTCTTATGGTATGCCTACGGTCATGAAAATAGGGGCTTTCAGGTTCCATTTTTATTCAGACGAAGGAAACGAACCGCCGCACATCCATGTGGCAACGCCTGATAGCGAGTGTAAGTTCTGGCTTCAACCGGTTCGTTTGGCAAGAAATAAGGGCGTAGCTCCATTGACCGTGAGAAAGATAGAGAAGATGGTATTTGAGAACCAGCTTTTTTTGATGGGGAAATACAATGAAAGCCGAAATGAATAAAATGCAGACCGTTGAGCCGGCCGCGATCAGGGCCTGGGCGGAATCCCGGACCATTTACATCGAATTGACGGACAGCCGCATCGTCGGATTTCCGGCCGATCGCTTTAAACTTCTGTCTAGAGCCACGGATGATCAACTCAAGGAGGTGGAGATCAGATTGGATGGTTTTGCATTGCGATGGGAAAACCTGGATGAGGACATTACGGTTCCAGGGATTGTCGCTGGCAATTTTCAATTGCCAGCCCCAGAGCCATCCTAATTCGATAGCCTTATTGGCCTTCTCCTTCTCCCCGTCCCACCGTCTAACCCCTCCGTCCATCCCTCCCCCTCTCTTCGTCACACATCCTCTCACCCTCTCACCCACTTACCTTCTTCCTCTCCCGTCCTCCGACATCTGACATAGGACATCTGACCTCTCTGACCTCTCACCCTCTTCTTTCCTCGCTTTCAGCTTTTCTCCTTCCTTCCCTTCGTTCTCTTCTGTCGGAATATCAGAAAGTTATTTTACTATTTAAGGACGTGCCCCACAGTCCTCGATGCCGTGTCCGCCTTTAGCAATTGACACAACACCTGAATGTGTGTATAGTTGGGTGAAAAATAGGGGTGATAAATGAAAACATTAGTCAAATCAAAAAACAAAGTCATCCGCCGCAGTGTGGCAATCCCCTCTCAATTGATCGAAGAGATTCACAACGTGACGGAGCCGGAGCTTCAGACCAATTTCAACCGCCTGGTGATCACAGCCCTGCGCGAGTACAGCGCCCGAAAAAAAGAGGAAGCCTTTGAAGAGCAGATGGCCCAAATGGCCGCAGACCCGGGTATCCGCAGCGAAATGGAACAGATATCCGTGGAATTTTCCATTGCAGAGTGGGATGGGTTAACCCATGATTAAACGCGGGGATATCTTCTTTGTGAATTTGAACCCAACCCATGGCCGGGAGCAAACCGGTTACCGCCCCGTCCTCGTTGTGTCCAGCAATGCCATCAACAAACAGCCGCTTGTGGTCGCTGTTGTTGTCGGCACAGACGCCCGTCATGTGAAAAGGGATTACCCCACCAACGTGCGCGTATCCGCAAGCGAAACAGGTCTCCCTCTGGATACGGTTTTCTTATGTTTTCAGATCCGGCCCATTGATCACGCCCGGTTTATGAACCCGAAAACCGGCAAAACCAATCCCGCCGGTCGAATGCCAGAACATCGCATGATGGAAGTGGACGACGCCTTGCGAATAACGCTCAGCCTTTGACAGCGATTTTCTCGAATCGGTCATCACCCTGTCAGCGTCGCCCCCCTCCTCTGCCCTTCGCGCTTATCGCTTTGCGCTATGCGCTCTGCGCCATGCCCCCGACCCCCGTCATCCGACATCCGTCCTCCGCCCTCCGTTCCTACTGCCTACTCCCTTCTTCTTAACCTCTCACCTTCTCACCCTCTTACCTTCTTCCCATTCCGTCCTCCGCCCTCCGTCCTCTGTCCTCCGCCTTCCTTCCCTTCCGTGCTTTCTGTGCCTTTCCCCGAGTTTCATTTTTTCACCTCCTCCCAAAACCCTGAAAGGGCAACTATCCATCCCCATATCTCAAGATCAGCGTATAGACCTTTTTCATCAGGGCCCGTGGAAATTCCTCTGAGAGCCTTCTCATCACCGACGCCTTATCTTCGGTCAATTTGATGCCGACGCTGTCATAGGCCTCCAGAACACGATCCCGGAACCGCAACTCTTCATTGACAGCTTCCATACAGGCATCGATATGCCCCCGGAATGCATCGATCTCCGCCTGAGAATACTCCTCCAAAAGGAGACGTTCCAGTCTTTCATAATGGAGAACATCCTCTGTTTCCAGCATATTCCAACAGGTTGCCAGGACCGCGCCCTTGTTGATGCCCCCCTTCCAGTGGATGGCTTCCACGGATTCCGGCTTACACTTGAACAGGACCCGCTCCATCTCCGTTGTGGTCACATACCATACAGCGCCTTCCTGTCCGCTCAACTTATCATCATCCCGGGCTTGAATCGTCGCCTGAAGCCTCTCCCGAATGCGGCCATAAACGGCCACCGGGTCCTCCCCCGCCTTCAAACAGCCCAGATGTGCGGGTACAGGGACCTCTCCGCAGTCCAGTTCATCGATGGACCGGTACCGTCCATCGGCATCCACCCCAAACAGAAGGGCACAATCCAGGGGTGTCTCATACAGCATCAACAGGGCGTTTCGCGATCCAAAGAGCTCGAAGCTCAATGCACATTCGTTCATCACCGGAAGCCCAGGAATCTGAGGATAACGATCCAGCATCTCCTTCCACATGTCCAGGAAGTGGCCCCATTTGCCGTTTCTGAGCACTGGAGAAAGACGCAGCTTATAGGTGACGTGCCATCTGTTTTCAGCGTCCCTCAGCCGATATGCCAATATGTTGGTGCCGTCGATCTTCTCGTAAATATCGATCTTCCGGACCGAGGGGAAGTGAAACGCCCCGGACCGGTCAAACGGATAGCGCAGCTTGGGAGTGGCCAGTATCCTCTGTGGCGCCTCCCTTTCATCCACCTTCAGCAGGGCCAGGGCGCCATAGCGATGGTCCGGCTTCAACGACAGATACCCCTCCAGCCGTAGACCCGAGAAAGGATCCGCGACATCGAACGGCTGCAGCCATTTCTCATCTAACTCAAGTAATTTCATGGCCTCTTTGACATCCATCATTTTCACCTACAGCGTATTCTGAAGCCAAACCTCAAAACCGCTTGACAAATATAGCCGCCAGGCTATACTTATACCCTATGGGAAGTTGAATTTACAGAAGAATTCGGGGAATGGCGGGAATCCCTCACCGAAGACGAGCAGGAATCTCGCACCGTCAGCGTCAAGCTGTTGCACATTTTGGGACCTGCTCTTGGTCGGCCACATGCCGACCAAGAGCAGGTCCCAAAATGTGCAACAGCTTGACGCTGACGGTGCGAGATTCCTGCTCGTCTTCGGTGAGTGATTCCCGCCATTCCCCGAATTCTTCT
>JAWOIH010000060.1:0-10319 GCA_046484725.1 Candidatus Desulfacyla sp.
GTGCTGAAGGAGATTATCGATCACATTTCTAAGATGAAACGAAAGGAGGACAATGTGTTACGGTTGCATTAACAGAGACGATCGGCCAGGCCGTTAAGTCTGTGGATGCGTCCGGACCTGGCTCAACACGGATTATATCCTGGGCATGGGCCAGATGGAGGGAAGCGTAAAACTCTTCCTGGATATAGGGCAGGTGTTGAATGCCGCCAAATTGACGCATTATGGATAAGCGAATGAGAGGGGCTATGACAGCCTGATGTTTTGAATTCTTTAAATTCAGTGGAGGAATAGAAAATGTTAACAAAGGCAAAACTTAGTACCAAACTATGGGGCCTGACGGGTTTGTTGCTCGTTGCGGTTTTGGCCGTGGCAGGAAATTCAGTCTGGTCCATAAGCGGCATCCTTGAAACGAACAAAGATTATTCAGATGCCGCCGGCAACAATACGTTCATGGTGGAAAAGGAGGTGGATCATCTTAACTGGCTGAAAGCAGTCCAGGATCTTTTTGTCACGAACGCGACGACCCTCGACGTTCAACTGGATGAAACGAAATGCGGACTGGGAACCTTTTTATATGGCGAGGAAGGCAAAACCCTGGCGCAAAGCGATCCCAAGATTGCCGATCTGCTGGAAGCCATAAAACCGCCCCATAAGCATCTCCATGAGTCTGCAGGTCATATTAAGGGTGTGTGGCGGAAGAACCATCCGGGACTGAGCCTCACCCTCGCAGCGCGTCTTGACGACCATCGGCGCTGGGCACAAAGCGTGGCTGACGCCATGTTGGAGAATAAGGAGATCAACGTAGAGACAGACCCCGCCAAATGCCCGTTCGGCAAATGGCTGGAGGGAGAGGAATGCCGCAGCCTTGTGACTGAGTGGCCCGAGTTTGCTTCCAATGTCAAAGAAATTACAGGGCACCATGATAGGCTTCACGAATCCGTCACAAAGATTCAGGATGCCGCAACTCAGGAAGAAAAGGTGCAGATGTATACAGCTCTCACGATCCCGGAACTCCAGAAAGTGGCCGGCCTTTTCGGAGAAATTCAGAAAATGGAATCTGATCTGGGCAGCGCCCAGGCAAAGGCCGGCGAGATCCTGGAGACCCAAACGATCCCTGCATTGAACAATACGCAGGACAAAATGAAGGCCTTGAGCGGGTATCTGCACGAGATTGAAGGATTGAGCCGGGAGAAGATGGCATCCAAGGGGGCCCAGGCAAGGATGGCAGCCATAGCAGCAACGCTTCTTGCCTTCATCATAGGTATCTTGCTCAGTTTCTTTCTGATTCGTTCCATTACAAAGCCGATCAACCGTACTATCGAGGGTCTGACCTCAGGGGCAGAACAGGTGGCTTCCGCATCGGGGCAGGTCTCGGCGTCGAGTCAGTCATTGGCGGAAGGGGGGTCCGAGCAGGCAGCCTCTATCGAAGAGACCTCCTCATCCCTGGAGGAAATGTCTTCCATGACCAAACAGAATGCGGATCATGCCAATCAAGCCAATAACCTCATGAAAGAGGCCAATCAGGCGGTCGGAACGGCGAACGATTCCATGGGGAAATTGACAACCTCCATGGGCGAAATCTCCAGGGCCAGCGAAGAAACCTCAAAGATCATCAAGACCATCGATGAAATCGCCTTCCAGACCAATCTCTTGGCCCTGAACGCGGCAGTGGAGGCGGCCCGGGCCGGCGAGGCGGGTGCAGGGTTTGCTGTGGTTGCCGACGAGGTGAGAAACCTGGCCATGAGGGCGGCTGCAGCAGCCAAAAACACGGCCGACCTGATCGAGGGGACGGTCAAGAAGGTCAACGACGGAGAGGACCTGGTGAAGCGTACCAATGAGGCGTTCTCCCTTGTTGCAGGAATCGCTTCCAAGGTAGGCGCACTGGTGGGCGAGATCGCGGCCGCATCCAATGAGCAGGCCCAGGGGATTGAGCAGATAAACACGGCCGTGGCAGAGATGGACAAGGTGGTGCAGCAGAATGCGGCCAACGCGGAAGAGTCGGCCTCGGCATCCGAAGAGATGAGTGCTCAGGCGGAAGAGATGAAACACCTGATCAAGGAACTGGTGGCCCTTGTTGAAGGGGCGGCAAAGGGGGCCGGGGATAGCCAGCCGGCAGCCGAGAGCCAGAGGCATCTGGATGCAAAGAGGCGTTCTTCACGTCCGGTTAAGAGGGCGAAGGGCCATGCGGTAACGATCGGACATCCCCAGAGACTCAATCCGGGAAAGCTCATACCCATGGATGATGACGAAGACTTCAACGGCTTTTAGATAGGCCATTATCCGTTCTATGTGGCGAGTGGGGTGTACCGGGTTTGTGCATCGAGCCCGGGGACCCCGAGGAGGCCGTGGCCCACGGTAACCGGCCTGCTGAAGATCAGGGCATTCTGTTCATCCGGAGAAGCATAGCGGGAGGTGATCCGCCATCAGGAACCCTTCCTCGGTCGGGATGATCCTCCCTTCTCGGACCTTCACGAGTCCGGCCGCCTCCATTCTTGAAAGGAATTCCTCTGACTGAGGGACAGAGGCGATATGCCTCAGTGCAACCCCTTCCCGGGTCCTGAAACCGAGGGCCAGGGATTCGAGCCGCACCTGCTCCCCTGTCAGGGTTTCCCTCCCCTCTACCGGGGGCCGGCCCCTGTCCAGTTCGGCCCCATATCCCTTGATGGACCGGAGATTCCACCAGCGGTCCTTTCCATCAAATGAATGGGCCGATGGGCCCAGCCCCAGGTAGGGGACATGCTCCCAGTACTTACGGTTGTGGCGGGAACAATAGGCCTCCCCTCTGGCATAGTTGGAGACCTCGTAGTGGATATATCCGGCCCCCCTGAGAAGCCGGGAGGTGGCAAGAAAACAGGCCCGGCCGTCCTCCTCGCTCACGGGCCGCAGGTTTCCCCTGTCCTGAAGCCTTGCGAAAACCGTCCCGTTTTCCAGGGTCAATTCATAGCAGGAGATATGCTCGGGCTGGAATGAGAGGGCGCATCTCAGGGTGTCCGTCCACGCGTCAAGGGATTGCTCCGGCAGGCCATAGATCAGGTCCACGCCCACATTATCAAATCCAAAACGTCTGAGGCGCTCCATGGCCTCCTTGGCGTCCTCTGCGGTATGGCATCTCCCCAAGAACGCGAGGGCACGGTCGTCAAAGGACTGGACCCCCAGATTGACCCGGTTGCACCCCATGCCCTTCAGCAGACGCACCGTTTCCTCTGTCAGGTCGCAGGGGTTGGCCTCGATAGTGAATTCCGTATCAATGGCAAAATCAAAGTGGGTGAAGAGATGGTCGACCAGACCGGACAGGGTCCGGCCATCCAGGAAGGTGGGGGTGCCGCCCCCGAGATAGAGGCTGTCAAACTGATCGAACCGGCCCTTGTATAAAAGGACCTCTTTTTTGACGCCCTCGAACCAGATCGGCACGGGAGCGGCCGAAGGGACGGAATAAAAGCCGCAGTAGGGACATTTGCTCCGGCAAAAAGGGACGTGGATATAGAGGCCCGGGGACATTCACGATCCCTTCTTGTCTGTCTTCAGGACCGCCACAAAGGCACTCTGCGGGATGGCCACCGACCCGACCATCTTCATCCGCTTTTTCCCCTTTTTCTGCTTTTCGAGGAGTTTCCGTTTTCTTGTAATATCCCCGCCGTAGCACTTGGCCGTCACGTCCTTTCGGAAAGGGGAGATGGTCGACCGCGCAATGACCGTGCCGCCGATAGCGCCCTGGATGGCGATCTTGAACATGTGCCTCGGGATCTCGTCCTTCAGCTTCTCGCAGGCGTTGAGGGCCCTGGGCCGCGCCGACTCCCGGTAAACGATCTGGGAGAGGGCGTCCACCCTTTCCCCGTTCAGGAGAATATCCAGCTTCACCAGGTCGCTGTCCCGGTAGTCCAACAGCTCGTAATCGAACGACCCATACCCTTGAGTGACGGTCTTGAGGCTGTCGTAGAAATCATAGATCACATCGGCCAGGGGCATGTCGAACCGGATTTCAATCCTTCCGGGCGTGGGATAGCTGAACTGGGCGTTCACGCCCCGCCGTTCCAGACAGAGGTCCATGACCGCCCCCATGTATCGTTCCGGGATCATGATGCTGGCCCGGATGTAGGGCTCCATCCCTTTTACAATAGTGGTGGGATCCGGGTAGTACACCGGATTGTCCACGGTGATGGTCTCCCCGTTTGACAGAACGAAGCGGTACTGGACCGTGGGGGAGGTCATGATGATCGACTGATCGTACTCCCTTTCGAGCCGCTCCTGGACAATCTCCAGGTGGAGCAGCCCCAGGAACCCGCAGCGAAAACCGAGGCCCAGGGCCGCAGACGAGTCCTTTTGAAAGATCAGGGCGGCGTCATTCAGTTTGTATTTCTCGAGGGAATCGGCCAGGGACCGGTAATCGTCCGAGGCCACCGGATAGATGGAGGCAAAGACTACCGGTTTGACCTCCTTGAATCCGGGAAGGGGGGCGGGGGCCGGATGATTTTCGAGGGTGATGGTGTCCCCGATTCGGACGTCGCTGACGGTTTTTATCCCGGATATGATGTAGCCGACTTCCCCTGCGGACAGCTCCTGTTTGGGTTCCCTGTTGAGCCGGAAAAGACCGACCTCCTCCACCTTGTAGGTGGCCCGGTTATGCATGAGCCGGATCCTGTCGCCGGCCCGGACCTTCCCCGAGAAGACCCTGCAGCTGACGATGGTGCCCCGGAATGGATCGTAGTGTGCGTCAAAGATGAGGGCCTGAAGCGGTCCTTCCGCCAGATCGGACGGGGGAGGGACCTTTTTCACGATGGCCTCCAGCACTTCCTCAATACCCGTTCCTTCCTTGGCGGAGCAGAGGATCGCCTGGTCGGAGTCGAGACCCAGATCGATCTCGATCTCTTCTTTGACCCGCTCGATGTCGGCAGAGGGAAGGTCGATCTTGTTGATGACCGGGATGATCTCCAGATCGTGATCCATGGCCGCATAGGCGTTGGCGACGGTCTGTGCCTCCACCCCCTGTGCTGCGTCCACGAGGAGTAGGACCCCCTCGCACGAAGCGAGGGCCCGGGAAACCTCATAGGAAAAGTCGACGTGACCCGGCGTATCGATAAGATTCAGTTCAAAGGAACGGCCCTGTTTGTCCACGTAGGGGAGGGTAATGGCCTGGCTCTTGATGGTAATCCCCCGTTCCCGCTCGATGTCCATGGTGTCCAGAATCTGGTCCCGGAAGTCCCTGTCCTCAACCAGACCGGTCGCCTGGATCAGGCGATCGGCAAGGGTCGATTTTCCGTGGTCGATATGGGCGATAATGCTGAAGTTGCGTATGTGATTCATTGAGTGCCTTTCTTACCGGTTTTGAGCGAATATATCCATGATGCGGTCTCAAGTCAATGGCAATGCCGCTTTTAGATAATAAGATTTATCAATTATTACAAAGTGATATATTAATAAATCGAGGCAGGGGGAGTGAGACATGAAAATCGAAGCGTGAATCACGGTCAGGATGACCGGCTGCAAGGGATCAAGGGCCTTTGATGAGTCCTGCGATCACCCGCGCATGCCTTGAGGCCGCACCCCGGTTCCTGAGCACCGCCTCTCGGGCACGTTCGCCAAGGCCCTTGGTTTGTTCCGGATGGTCGAAGAGCCACAGGATTTTTTCAATCAGTTCGTCAGGGCTGGAAACCGGTATGCCGGCCCCGGCCGATTCCAACAGGTCCCTGGCGTCCAAAAAGTCTTCCATGGATGGGCCGTAGAGTACGGGTTTTCCCCAGACGGCCGGCTCTAACGGATTCTGGCCCCCCAGGGGGACCAGGCTGGCGCCGCAGAATACGACGGTCGAGACACTGTAGACACTGAACAGCTCGCCGAACGTGTTGATGATGATGACCTTTTCGGTGCGTCCGGCCTTTCCCTCCCCGATCTCGGTCCTCAGCTGACAGGACAGCCGGCGTCGGTGAACCATCTCTACGATATCGCCGGTCCGGTCAATATGCCTGGGGACGATGATCAGGACCGTCTCCGGAAATGACGCAATCGCCTTCAGGTAGGCATCCAGGATGATCTCCTCCTCTCCCTGGCGGGTACTGCCCGCCACGATCACCCTGTGAGAGGCGTCAAGGGCCAGGACCCGGCGCATCTCGATCTCCAGACGCGGATCCGGGACCTGGGCGAGGATGTCGTACTTGGCATTCCCGTTGACCTCGATGCGAGAGGGGGGGGCGCCCATGGAGCGGATACGGGCCGCATCTTCCTTTGTTATCATGCTGAACGCATCGATGCCTTTGAGCACTTCCTTAAAGAAGGGGCGCAGCCTGCGATATCCGTCAATGGATCTCACTGAGATCCTGCCGTTGATCAGGGCGGTCCTGAGGCCCAGACGCCGCGACTCGGTGAGCCAGGCCGGCCAGATCTCCGTTTCGAGGAAGACCATGACATCCGGCCGGATACGGCAAAGGGCGCTGCGGACACACCCTGCAAAATCGACAGGCGCATATACCACTGGGATGTCATGTTTGAACCGTTCCTCTGCCAGTGCGCGGCCGTGTTCGGTGGTGGTGGAGACAAGGATGGAACACCCGGGAATGATCCTGCGCAAGGCCTTGATGATCGATTCCGCCACCCTGACCTCGCCCAGAGAAACCGCATGAATCCAGATGCGGGGGCCACGTCCCAGCCGTTGAAGCGCTTTCGGGGGTATCAGCCCCAGACGTTCCTTGAAATGACGGCGGTATCGGCCGGTAATCCCGATGTAGACGAGCAAAAGGGGAAAGGCCGACAGGAAGACAGCCCCGGTCAGACCGACATAAATGCCATACCACAAACCCATTCCCAAATGCGCGCTCCTTTCCGACAAAGTGACAAATTAGACCATCCAGGCAACCGGCGTCAAACTTTTTCAGTGACTCCCGTCAGTTAATTTGGTAATAAAAAGACCTCACAGGCGCCATTGGGCTTCGCTCCTCACAACCCGGGCTTCTGATTTTGAATCAGGACGCGGAGCGTCCCCGGAATGCGTTCCCACGCAGCCCATGGGACCGGGATGGAAACGGAGCATGGGGCTGCAACCAGCAACCGGCATCAAATATCCAGCATCCAGTATCCAGCATCCAGTATCCAACACGAGGTGCCCAAATGACCTTTGAAAAGCATATCCTCTGTATCGGGGCGGGCTACGTGGGCGGCCCCACCATGGCCATGATCGCCTTCAAGTGCCCCCAGTACAAGGTGACCGTCGTGGATATCGACCCCGAGCGGATCGCCCAGTGGAATTCGGACACGCTCCCTATCTATGAGCCCGGGCTGGATGAGATCGTCAAGGCCAGAAGGGGAGAGAACCTCTTCTTCAGCACGGAGGTTGAACAGAGGATTCAGGAATGTGAGATCATTTTTGTCAGCGTCAACACCCCCACCAAGACGTTCGGCGCAGGGGCAGGGATGGCGGCGGACCTTCAGTACTGGGACAAGACCGCCCGACAGATACGAAAATGCGCCCAATCCAACAAGATCATTGTCGAGAAGAGCACCCTTCCGGTAAAGACCGCTCAGGCCATGAAACGGATCCTGACGTGCGAGGATAACGGCATCCGGTTCGATGTCCTCTCCAATCCGGAGTTCCTGGCCGAGGGCACAGCCATCAGAGACCTGGAAAATCCGGATCGGGTCCTGATCGGATCGACCCTCACGCCCAACGGAATCAGGGCAAGAGACGCCCTGGTGGAGATCTACGCCAACTGGGTGCCCAGGGACCGGATCATCACATCCAACATCTGGAGCAGCGAGCTGTCCAAGCTGGTGGCCAACGCCTTTCTGGCTCAGCGGATCTCTTCCATCAATTCCATATCGGCCCTCTGCGAGAAGGCCGATGCGGATATCGAGGAGGTCGCCCGGGCCGTGGGCATGGACAGCCGGGTGGGAAACCGGTTCTTGAATGCCAGCGTCGGATTTGGGGGGTCGTGCTTCAAAAAGGACATCCTCAATCTGGTCTATCTCTGCCGGTATTACGATCTCAAGGAGGTGGCCGATTACTGGGAGGGGGTTGTACGAATCAACGATTACCAGAAAGAGCGTTTTATCCTGAAGATGCTGGATGCCCTGTTCAACACCCTGGCCGACAAAAAGGTCTGTCTCTTCGGGTTTGCCTTCAAGGCCGATACCGGCGACACCCGGGAGAGCCCGGCCCTCTTTGTGGCAAGGCGTCTGATCGAAGAAAGGGCGACCGTCGTGATCACCGATCCGAAGGCCCTCAAAAACGCCATGAAGGACCTGGAAGGGGTCGCCGGCGATATCTCTTACGTGGAAGACCCTTATGCGGCATCCGAAGGATGCAGCGCCATCGCCGTGATGACCGAGTGGCGGATATTTTCAACACTTGATTATGAGAGGATATACCGGGCCATGGCCAAACCGGCCTTCATTTTTGACGGCAGGAATATCCTGGATCACCAGAGGCTGTTTGAGATCGGCTTCAATGTCTTCCCCATCGGCAAGCCCAGCCTGACGCATTACTAAAAAGGGGGTCTGAAATGATGCACCATCAGAAACGAATTCTTGTCACCGGCGGGGCAGGCTTTTTAGGGTCGCATTTGTGCGACCGTCTGACCCGGGAGGAGCACGACGTCTTGTGCCTGGATAATTTCTTCACGGGCACCAAGAAGAATATTCAACATCTGGTAGGGTTGCCCAATTTTGAATTGATTCGGCACGACCTGGCCCATCCCATATTCCTTGAGGTGGATGAGATCTATAACCTGGCCTGTCCCGCATCTCCCGTCCATTATCAATACAACCCGGTCAAGACCGTCAAGACCAGTGTTATGGGGGCCATCCATATGCTGGGCCTTGCCAAGCGGGTCCATGCGAAAATCCTTCAGGCCTCCACCAGCGAGGTTTATGGGAATCCGACCGTCCATCCGCAACCGGAGACCTATTGGGGCAACGTCAATAGCATCGGTCCCCGTTCCTGCTACGACGAGGGAAAGCGCTGCGCCGAGACCCTTTTTTTTGACTATCACCGGCAGAACAGGGTCAATATCCGGGTGGTTCGGATCTTCAACACCTACGGCCCCCGGATGGACCCCGATGACGGTCGGGTGGTGAGCAACTTCATCGTGCAGGCCTTGACAGGGCAGGACATCACGGTCTATGGCGACGGGTCCCAGACCCGTTCTTTCTGTTATGTGGATGACCTGATCGAGGGCCTCATCCGAATGATGGACGCCCCGGACGTATTCACAGGCCCTGTGAATTTGGGAAATCCCTCCGAATTCAGCATGCTGGAACTGGCCGAGCGGGTGATCGGATTGACCGGGAGCCGGTCCCAAATCGTCTTCAGACCCCTTCCCCAGGATGACCCGTTGCAACGCCGGCCCGATATCTCCCTGGCCCAGAAGAGGCTTCAATGGGAACCCGCCACGGAACTTGAAGAGGGGCTCGATAAAACCATCGCCTATTTCAAAGAGGTCCTGACAGAAAGGTAGAAGAGATCCAACGCACTCCCATTGCAGAGAAGATGCCACGGACAGCTCGGATCTGATCTGACGCGGATACCCGCAGCCAATCGCGCCAAGACGCCAGGGGGTAAAAACTTTCTTCCTTTTTGTGACAGAACACCTGGAAATAGGTCGCTAAACGGCGATGTGTACGGCTCGCTCAGCAGCAAGATCCAAAAGTTGAGAAGGGAATGGAAACGGAATCAGAAAGATGAGATGGGTTTTTCCAACATCTCGGTTCGAATCAAATGAAGGGAACCAAATTCTCACAACATAACCCGTCTCGCAACATTATGGATACTACAGTAACGTGAGTCGCGGCAAGCGTAAACAGAACGATCAGGATGACCAGATCCCCTCTATCCTTGAGCCGGACGGGTCTTCCAGTGAATACCTGAAAAACTGAGCACACGGTTGCTCCAGAAGATATATGAAGTTGACCCATTGACGTGTCCCAAGTGCCAGGGCCGGATGAGGGTAATTGCTTTTATCGAGGATAACGAGGTCATCAAAAAGATTCTCAAGCACCTGGGCCTATGGGAAATCAAACAAAGGCCGCCGCCAAAGGCAACCTGTCTGCGTGCGGTCAAGCACAGGCAGGCCGGGCCGCCCTGAACTCAGACTCCCTTTTTGTGGCACCTTCTCCCGACCACAATATCCTGCGGTCACACTTCCCTTGGCACCCAAACCCGTTTTCGCTACATATCTTCCTCAAAAAAGCGAGTTCTTATCACCTCACCTACTCGAACGTAAATTTCTTTTTCTCAAAAAGCATTACGCAGGTATCGACCACTTGCGGGTCATAGAGTTCCTTTCGTCGTTTCTTGATTTCTTTCAATGACTCATCAATACCAAGGGCCGCAC
>JAWOIH010000062.1:0-2666 GCA_046484725.1 Candidatus Desulfacyla sp.
TTGGCCTTGTCCAGCGAGACGGTTTCCTCTTCGACGATCTCGATGGATTCCACCCGGATCATGGAAGGGTCTATTTCCACCTGAATATCCACCATCTCCCCCGGGCGGTCGCCCGGCTCGGCAGGCGCAAAGACCTTTCCCCTCACCGTCGCCAATTGGGGCGCGCCCGGGCACTTGAACACGGAAATGGCATTTCCCCCGGAAACCGGCTTGGTCCGCAGCAGAAGGCCGTCTTCAGGATCGATGGACAGATCGATGCAGTCGGTGGTCAGACTGCTGTTCAACCGGCAGGCGAGTCTCGGACCCAGATCCATTCCCACGAATGCATGGCTCATGAGAAGCACCGACGGATGGATCCGCCTGCACGCCTGCTCCAAAGCGCTCAACCAAAGATCGGGCTGAAAGCCCTTCAGCAAAGGATGTTCCACCCGGTACACCGTGTGAGGCCCATAGGCCGCGGCCTTGTCTGCGGCCCCTGAAACCGCGTCCCCCATCAACAGAATGGAACACCCGCCCCCGGCGCCATCCCCCAGCTTCTTTCCCGCGCCCAGGAGCTCAAGGGTCCTCAGATCCGGTGATCCGTCCTTGATCTCTCCCAGTATCAATACATCAGTCATCCTCAACCTCCCGACAATGAAAAATGAAGAATGAATAGTGAAGAATGGTCATGGGCGGTCATGGGCTCCGCCGTTATGAGGTGGTTACGTATGGTCACGGGGAGGTTCCGTCGTCTGTGGTCCGTCTTCCGTCATCTCCCCTCGCTCCTCCGTCTTCTCCTCCCTGCTCCCTGCCCCATGCTCCCTGCCCTATGCGCTATGCGCCTTGCGTCCCCAGTTCCGCGCTCCGCATTCCGCGTTCCGCGTTCGATATCGCCTCCAAGACCAGTTCATTCAAATCCATAATCCGGAAAGGCGGTTTCAGCCCCACGGCCTTGCGGGCATCCTCCAGCATGATGAGGCAGAGGGGGCAGGCGGTGATGAGGATCTCCGCCCCGGTGGCCTCCGCCTCCCGGATCCTGACATGACTCATCTTGACCTCGCCCTGAAGGTCCTGCCACATCCTCCCTCCCCCGCCCCCGCAGCAGAGGCTGTCGGCCCGGTGATGGGTCATCTCCGTCAAACGGATGCCGGGTATGGCGCGGATGATCTCCCTCGGCTCGTCAAAAATCCGATTGTGCCGGCCCAGATAACAGGGATCGTGATAGGTAACAACGGCCGGGATGTCCCTTTTGAACGAAAGCCTTCCCTTGTCCAGAAGCTCCTTTAGAACCAGGGTGTAGTGGCGGGCATTGAAGGGGGCGTCCGGATATTCATTTCGAAAGGTATGAAAGCAATGGGGAGAAGAAGTCGCCACCTCGGTAATGCCATATTCGTCGAAAACCTGGAGGCAACCGTCCCGCTGCTCCTCGAACAGGCCCAGTTCCCCCACCCGGCGGGCGATGTCCCCGCAGCAGGGCTCCTTCTTGCCCAGGATGCCGAAGCTGATACCGGCCGCCTGCAGGACCCCGGTGAAGGCGCGGGCGATCCGCTGGGCCGTGTCGTCGAACGAGGTGGTGCACCCCACGAAATAACAGAGGTCGGCCTCGGCCCCCTTTTTGGTGAGATCCATCAGATCCAGTCCGTCGGCCCAGGCCCCCCGCTTTCGTTTGGATGACTCCCACGGGTTGCTGTACTTGAAGAGTTTCTCAAGGGTCTGGCTCAGCAGGGCGGGGACCTCGGTCCCCTCTTCCACGGCCAGCACCCGTTTTTTGGTCACGGCCTCGAATGCGGCGCCGTAAACCGGGCAGACCTCGAGACAGGCACGGCAGGTGGTACAATACCAGAAGACGTCATCCTCCAGGGGGTCTTCATGCCGGCTCATGAACCGGATATCCCCCCATGGAAACGCTTCCCGCCACAATCTGTGCCGCATGGCCTGAACAAACGCCCGGGGGGAAAAGGGTTCCCCGGCCCCTGCCGAAGGGCAGGCCGCTACGCACCGGCCGCACCGCATGCAGCCGTCAAAAAAGACGGCATCATTTAGATCGAATTGACCTGCCCCTTGTTCCATGCCCGATATGGCCGGTTTGGCAGCCCCCTGGACATAGATGGCAGCGGGGGCACCCAGGATATGAAACAGCTTGGTGAAAGGGATGACGGCAATGAAGCCCAGGCAGAGAAGGGTATGGAGCCACCACACAGATGGGTAAACAGCCTCGCCCGTTGAGGCTGTGAGAAGGCCGCTCACCCACCAGCCTGCAAAGGACCAGGCGCCCCAATCCGGTTGCTGAGCCGACAACCTCGCCCCTTCCACCACAAAGCCTGAAAGCACCATCAAGAGGAGCCACAGGGGGACCACCCCATCCTCGATCCTGCGTTCAAGCCGGGGAACTCGCTGAAGATATCGACGGATCAAGGCCCAGATGATCCCTGCCAGGAGGAGAAGGCCTGCCGCCTCCATGGTGATGGAGAAGATCAGATAGGCCGTACCTGCCAAAAACGAAATAACATAATGATGGATCGACAGGATGGCGGTGCCCACAAAAAGCGTCAGGAATCCCCAGAAGATGAAGAGGTGCATCAGACCGGCGGCCCAATCCCCTTTGAACAGGCGGCGTCCCAGAAGTGCATCCAGGACCATTCTCTTGAGGGCCTCTCCTGAAAAAGAGATCTCGGGGGCTCTTGCGG
>JAWOIH010000282.1:0-4694 GCA_046484725.1 Candidatus Desulfacyla sp.
CCTGTTCCATGACGTCCTGCATTTTTTTGCTTTTGCCGATGATGTTTTCGAATCCATATCTTTCCCCCACCAGGGCTTTGAGCCTTCGGACTTCTCTTGAAAGGCTGCTTTTTTCCAGGCCGTTTTTAATCTGAAGGAGGAGTTCCCGACGGTTGAACGGCTTGGTAAGATAGCTGTAGGCGCCCCGCTTCATTGCTTCCACCGCCGTGTCAATGGTTCCATAGGCGGTAAGGATGATTACCGGCATTTCAGGGGCTACCAGATGCATCTTTTCCATTAGATCGATGCCATTTTCCGTTCCGGCCAGCTTGAGATCAACAAGGGCCAGGTCAGACAATCTGTTTTCAGCTCTTTTTAAGGCATCTTGAGCCCCGGCGGTGGCAGTGACGGTGTATCCTTCCGCCTCAAGCCTGAGGCTCAGGACCTCAAGCATGTTTTTGTCATCATCCACGATCAGGATGTTCTCTTTAGCCATTTCTTCTCACCTGCTTATTCTTGTGGCAGATCTTTCCTCTTTTTTTCTTCAATCCCAATATCTATTTCTTTCAATGCATTCAGCCGCTTTGTCAGGGCGCTTACCTCCTCTTTCGACGCATGAAGCCGTTTCTCCAAAGCGCCTGCCTCCGCTTTCGATGCATTGAGCTGCTTTTTTAAGGCGTTTACCGCCTCTTCAAGGTTTTCGGCCCTGGCCTTGCACCGGATGAGTTCATTAATGGCGCTTACCCATGCCCTGGCTTCGTCCTTCAATGGGCTCCGGGGAAAATCGCGGGGAACCCGCTGAAAATATTCGAGGGCCTTTTCATCATCTCTCTCTGGATTATCGGGATGGGCCCAAATCAGCCCCATACGAAACAGGGCCTTATCTCCAGGCGAATCGACGGCAGACAGCCTTACCACATCCTCGTACGCCTTCAGCGCTCCTTCGTAGTCTCCTTTGGTTGCCAGGTTGTCTGCCGGCTGAAGGTGTTTGTCCTCCTGGTATTTCCTTTGAAAATCTGAGATAGTGGCGCATCCGGCGCTTAAAAGCAGGACGGCTAACAGACAGGCACCGTGAAGAAAAAGGTGCTTCCCATTTTTTCTTCGCTTTTTACCCATATACGGCCTCCGTGGGCGCTGACGATCTGCCTTGCGATATAAAGGCCCAACCCCGTGCCTTTCTCATGCAACTTTTTAAACTTTTCGAATACGTCTTGAATATGTTCTTTCGGAATCCCACATCCGGTATCTGATACGGAAACCTCGATAAACCCCTTTTGTTCGTTGCCGGGATGTTTTGACCGCTCTCGATCTTTAAGAACTGCGCTGATCGACACCTTGCCCTTTGCCGGCGTGAATTTCAAGGCATTATCCAAGAGGTTGTCAAGTACCTGCCCGATCTTTTCCGTGTCTATGGCCGCATGGGGGAGGTTGCCGGCAAGATTTGCCTCAAGGGAGATATTCTTCCTTTCCGCGATCGGTCTTATCTTCGACACACTCATTTCTATCAGCTGTGAAAGGCTATATTCCTCCATGTGATAGTCCATCATCCCGGCGTCCATCCGAGAAAGGTTAAGCACCTTATTGACCGAGGTTATCAGTCTCTCGCATTCCTCCGCAATGATGCCGAGAAGCCTCTGCTGCTTTTCTATGGAACCCTTGGAAATACCATCGAGATTCAAGCTTACCGCCTCCCTGATGACCGCCAGAGGGGTTCGAAATTCATGGGATATATGGGCGATAAGATCCGCCTTCATCTCGTCCAGCTCTTTTAAGCGGTCACACATATGATTAAATGCGTTTGCCAGCTCATTGATCTCCGGAGGAGAGGGTATGGCCAGGTGTTTTTCAAATCGTCCTCTGGCAATCTCTTTCGTGCCTCTTATCAGAAGAACAATGGGGCGATTGATGGTCCGGGCGATGAAAAATGCGATCAGGATTCCCATCACAACGGACGCTATGGTTATGATCACGATGACTCTGGATGCCTGTGAGCCGATCCTTTTTGAGATGTCTATTTTGCTGTCGATAGCCGTCTTTGTTGTTTTTATCAGTGCGTCCAGCTTCTGAATGATCTGATCGGTAAGATCCTCCTTTAGTTTCTCATATTTTTCCTGGGAATACGCGTTGTTACTTTTTATCAGATCAACTTCCTCTTGAACCGTAAAGAGATAACGGTCATAAAACATCTTCATGTCGCCAAGGAGGGTCTCGTTTTCCGTTGCATCTATAAGGGGGCTCATCTGCGCCAGATCCTTTTCGACATATTTCTCAGTCTCCAGAAACTGGCGGTGAAAGTCCCTGTCTTTAGAAACCACATACTTTTTTTCAAACTTTCTCTGAGTGAGGAGGGTATCTCTCAGCCGGTTTGCCATCCTCATGGTTTCATTGTCAATTGAACTGATGGACCGGATGATCTGGTTCAACTGACCCAGCTTTAGCGTGGAATACACCCCGAGTGCGGTAACCACCAGCAGGATGACCAGGAAACCCAAGACAAGCCTTTTAAAAATAGTAAATTTTGCCATGGTGCGTAGGGTTACGGAGGTCGTTAAAATGGGTTATCGATGAAAAATGGCGAAACGGACACCCTCTGAAAGTTGGTTTCAAGATGAGTTACGCGTATGCCTTCAACCTAATCCAAAGCTTTGGAATCTGATAAAGATTCACAGCTGGAGTTGGAATTCCGGGAAGGGCGGATGCGGCGGGCGCCGCCTTGGCCCATCTTTTTGACCGCAATCTGAGCCAATACGCTTCTTGCCTCTGCAATCGGCATTTTCCTCGAACCGGAATACAGCCCTAATGAGATGATGTGAGATAACGACTTGCTCTTTTTGGAAAAAGCATAGAGAAAGAGGGCTTGTCCGTCAAGAAGAATCCAGCCGCATCCCGGTATGGACGCGCCTCTCTGGTCTAAAACAGGCCGTTTGTGTCTTTTCCAGCGGCGCTACAACCTGATGGATTGCCTCAAAAATGGCCTGAATCCGCTGGTCACGATCCTGGAGATGTTGCCTCAGTTGTAAGCGTCTCGCTGAGACTTTTCGATGCCACAAAAGCGAGATACGTCTGATGTCGGCTCATGTATGCGAAACAACTTTGGACGTTCCCGATATTTCGGGTTGATTTTCACAATCGTTCAGTAGTATCCAGAAACATGTGCATTTCGATGCCTTCGAACCTGAAAACCCAATAATCTTGAAATGATGAAGGGACAGACACTGAGGGGAGGAGCGACATGGATAAGGGCCAACTCGCAGAAATAATTCGGAGAAGACTGAACCTTGAAGACCAGGACTGGTCAATGATTGAAAAAAACCCTAAATTTCAACGTCTGTTTCAAAATGCAATTGAAGCATCGAAATACAGACTGGTTGCCGAAGTGATCGAATCGAAAGGATGCCACTCAGGGCATGTCGCAGGCCAGCAGTTGATTTTTGATAATTCAGGCAATTTGCTCACCAAAGAAAATCCGGATCGGATATGTTCCTTTCTGATGCCGAATTTGACGGTGCTCATCAATGCATTTTTCGAAAATTTTATGAACGGGCGCAATCCGAATGAGGTCATGTTCAACACCACCGGATGTTTCGATACAGGCCCTTCCTGTGGCGGGTGGGGACATGTTGTTATCAGAATGAAGGCGGAATTGATTCCGAGATAATTGACGCAATATCCCTCTGTAACCTTCCAGCAAATTGCGGAGAAGTCCGAGCCCTTAGACAATTCCTTGCCTCGACCTCCGCGACCCAAGGCGAAGCGTCCCTCAAGCCGCAGTGGACTGATCGGGCTGCGGCCAAGGGCATGCGGGCCAAGCCGCCGGTCTGTTTTCCTTGACATCCAAGATTTTTCTGACGATACTCTTATGAAAATAGAAGTGTTATGTCACCTTATCACCTCCACAAGCAAACGCGGGTTATTATAATGGAAGGAGGTGGGTCATGTACGCCCTCATCTATGACCAACATCAACTGGATCATCCTCAAAAACGGGTCTTTTCCGTCCATACGAGTCGCGCAACCGCCGAGAAAGCCCTTGAAAAGAGGATGAAAACCCTTGACCGAAGGGTATGGGAATGCCATACGCGAATCGTGTGGGTAAGCCGAAAGGTCGGCGCCGGCGACCTGATCGGGCCCGCGGATTATGATATCTGGCGTCCCGGTGAAGCGATACCCCACGGAGAACTGTATCCCGACTCCGACTGATGCCCCTCGGTCAACAATTGAAGGGTAGCCACGGGGATGCCGAAGAAACTTCTCATGATAGACGGTGACGCGTGCGGGTCGGTGGCTCGAAAGGTCGGCATGGTGGGAGGGTCGTCTGCGGTGCACCGCGGATCCGTGCGTGCCGGCGCCGGATGAACGGCAGCCCGGCGTTCCGACAGGGCCAGGTGATCAACGCAGCCCGCATGGCCATCGGTATATGCAACAACTGCGCGTACCCCCTGTCCAGGCTTTGAAAATGATCCAAAACAGTCAAGTGCTTTGGCCATGTTAATCGACTCGTTACGGACGCCCCGGCCTTGGCTTACAGCGAACGTACTCAAATCCCCAGCTCACGACTGTCCAGTGTCCAGACCTGACCGCATCCCCACCATCTTCCCACGGATTTCGTTGACGGCGCTGTCCAAAGACTGAAGGAACCGGGAACGGTCTCGCTTATTAAACGGCGGAGGTCCTCCCGTAACCTCACCCGACTCCCGCAGCTCTCCGAGCTGCGGG
>JAWOIH010000344.1:0-13400 GCA_046484725.1 Candidatus Desulfacyla sp.
GGGAAAATGGCCGTGCCCAAGGCCAGGGATCCAACGCCGATGATGAGGGATACGACCCGGTTGCCATAGCTCAAGGCAGCGACGCTTCCGGGTCCCAGCATGGCAGCCATGGACTGGTCTATCACCTCGGTGCCGCTCATCAACAATGCCCCCGCGGCCATGGGCGCATACTGTCTGGCCACCTGCTTCACAGCAGGGGTCAATCCATGCCACCGTGGAAGGAGGTAAAATCCCCGGCGCTTGAGCCCCCTTCCCAGCAGCACCGCTTCAAAAAGCCCCCCCCCGACCGTCCCCACGGCCAGGGCGTAGATCCCCCAGACCCTGCCCAGAAGCAAAATGGCAATGACCGCCGCTACAGGCGTCATGACAGGGGCAATGGCCGCCAGCGCAAATCGCTCTTGTGCGTTGAGGATGCTGGCCCATATGGCAGCCAGGCCGCTGATGATCAGCAGCGGCAGTGCGACAAAAAAGAGAGACCGGGTCAGGGCCTGCTTTTCGGGACTGAAACCCGAACCGATGATCCGTATAATGGTTGGAGAAAATCCTGCCAGAACGCCCGATATGGCGAGGATCAGAAAAATACTCAAGACCATCACGCTGGAAAAAAGGCGTTGCGCCGCATCCTGTCCTTCCCGCTCTCTAACCTCTATAAAGGTCGGTATAAGTGCCGCACTGAATGACCCCGCAGCCACATTGATGGCAAAGGATGGGGCCAGAAACGCTATCAGGAAGGCGTCCAGGGCGTCACTCGTGCCGAATCGGCCGGCGATGACCAGTTGCTTCGCAACAGCTGCCAGCTTTACCAGCATGGTAAATCCGCCTACGCTGACAATGGCTGCGAAAATTCTTCTATTGGTTGATCTTACACGCCATCGTTTCCATCGCTCAAAACCGAGGCTCAAGGAATTCACCATTTGAATCTTCTGTTTTCAGTTGCCGGCACTCAGGACCTCTCCATACAAGTCCACCAACGCCTCCACCATCTTGTCCACGGAAAAATGCGCTTCCACCCGTTTCCGGGCCGCATCCCCGTACTGTGCGCGGATCGCAGGATTTGCCAGCAGGAAATTGACGGCGTGCGCCAACGCGGTCGGGTTATTGGGAGGAACCACCAGGCCGGTCTCCCGGTGCTGATTTACAAACGAGGTCCCGGTACCCAGCTCTGTGGAAATCAGCGGCTTTGCACAGGCCATGGCTTCCAGCAAAACGATCCCGAAAGCCTCACTGCGCACTATGGAAGGAAGCACAAAAAGGTCGCACGCATGGAGATAGGCCGCCACCTGCTGATCGGAAAGCACTCCCAAAAAGAAGATCCGCCCACTCAATTCAGGGTCCTCCGCCACCCGACACTTAAGCTCCTTCTCCATGGGCCCGCTCCCTATCAGGAGAAGCTTGCCCCGTGCCATTTTCATCGCCTCGATCAGCATATAGAGGCCCTTGTAATACCTGAATCTTCCGACAAACAGGACAATTTCAGGGCCGTAAGTCCGGCGTACGGCATGAACCGCTTTTGCCGTTTCAGGCGTGTATTCAAATCTCCTCAGATCAATACCGAATGGGATTATCCTGCATTTATCCTGAAAGTCACCCAATACTTCGGAGGAACGCACGTAGTTGGGAGAGGTGGCCATGATCAGGTCCGCCCGGGATAAGAACGCCCGCATAAACGGTGCATATAGCTTTGCCATCCTGGCCTGTCGGACGATGTCACTGTGATAGGTCACCACGACCTTTCCCCTCAATCCGGCCAGGAGGGAAGAGATCTCCCCAGTGGGATTGGGAAAGTGAAAATGTATAATGTCTGCCCGCTTTCCCAATTTTCTGACCCAAGAGGAAAACGTGGCGTTCAGCGGTGCGGACGCAAACCTTCCCAACTGAGGGGCCTTGGTCACCCGAATGCCCTCGATCTCCTCTATCTGAAGCCTTGCGCACGTATTCGAAACCAGGACCTCGACGTCCATACCTCTCTGCTTCAATCCGTTGGCAATGAGATTGATATGCCCCTCCACACCCCCAATCACCGGGGGATAGTAGTCTTTATAGACCTGCAGCACCTTCAGCGGTGAACCGGGCAACCGGATCGGGGTTTTTGATGGATCCCGGACAACAACAGGATAGGCTTGCCCCTTCAGCAGCTCCGCATAGATTGATTCGATATCTTTGAGCAGCCTCTTTTCCGTATAATGTCGGTGGACAAAATCCCGAGCCGCCCTGGAAATGTCCTCTCGGAGCCGAGGGGTTGACATGAGAAACCGGATGCCGTCCGCCAACCCCTGTGCATCGTTCTGACGGCAGAGGATCCCACAGCGGCAGACATTGAACCGCTCTGATTGCATATCGGGCGACAAAGGCCCCAGGATATCCCGTACGCCGCCCGCGTCGGTGGAGATGACCGGAACCGAACACGCCATGGCCTCGATAATGGAAACCGGCGTCCCTTCGTTGATAGAGGTTAGCGCCAGGATATCCAGATCCGCGTATATTCGGGGCAAATCCTTTTTCCAGCCGCAGAAGATCACATGCTCGGCAATACCGATTGTCTCGGCATGGGACATGAGTTCCTGACGCAGTTCCCCATCTCCCACCACAACAAACTTTACCCCGATTTCCGGGTTTTCCTTGCACAAAATGCCGGCGGCATCTAAAAACATGCGATGATTTTTGATGCTCACCAGCCTTCCCACAATACCGATCAGGATGGTATCCGGGTCCACACCCAGATCCCTTTTAAACCTCCCTTTCACTTTCTCTAAAGAGGAGAAGGCCCTCAGATCAAAACCCAATTTAACTATTCGAAACTTATTTTCCGGCGCCAGACGATAGGTCCGAGCCAGTTCTCGCATCTGGCTCTTGCTTATGGCGATAATGACATCGGTAATGGATGCCAGAAAACGTTCCGCCCACATGAATATCTTTGACTTGCTCCGGCTGAAATACCCCTGGAGGACGTGACCGTGAAACGTGTGGACGACCAACACCTTTCTCCTGCGGCCCAGGTTGTGCAGGAAAACAGCGATCCTGCCGAGCGTTCCCGCTTTGGCCGTATGGGTATGAACGATATCAGGCCTTTCCTTTTTGAGGAGTTTAAGAAGGCGAACCAGGCATTTCAGATCTCCGGCCAGATGAATCTCTCTTTTGAGGGAAGGGATAAAGATCGGTGTTATCCCCAGTCCTTCCGGAACATAATGCATATCCCCCTCAAGGGCTGAAACCCTTCCACTGACCAGGACCGACTCAAACCGGTCCGGGTCAAGCCCCCGGGTCAATAAACTCACATGGATAGACGGTCCGCCGATGTTCAGACGCGTTATGATCCGTAAAACCTTTATCTTTCTCTTCATAGGGCCTGTCTCTTGTTGCACCTATTTAAGACGCTCAGGGTTTCTTGGGCACACCGCTCCCAGGTAAATGAGTTTACCCTTTTAAGCCCTTTCATGCTCAACCTCCTTCTGAGCGATTCATCCGTCAGCACCCTTTTCATGGCCCCTGTCAATTCCTGGATGTCAAGCGGGTCAATCAAAAGGGCGGCATCCCCCGCCACCTCTTTCATGGAAGAAACATTGGAGGTAATGACCGGTGTTCCGCAGGACATGGCCTCCAATATGGGAAGACCAAAGCCTTCATAAAGGGATGGGAAGACCAGACACATTGCCTTTTCATAATACGATGCCAGGAGATCAAAGGCAACATACCCGCTTAAATGGACATAAGAACTGAGTTGGCGGCTGCTCAGCACTTCAAGGAAGTCCTTGCTTTTCCATCCTTCACCGCCGACGATAAGAAGATGCACATCATGGCGTGCCGGGCCCAGCAAGCGGAAGGCTTCCAATATCCGCCTGAGGTTTTTTCTCGGGTCAAGGGTTCCAACAAAAAGAAAGAATCTGGAAGGGAGATCCGTGCCTGGCCCGTTCTCCCGATCCGCTTTTCCCGGCAATTTCGGGCTCCCCAGATAAATGGGAAAAATCTTCTCCGGATCCACTTCGAACTGGCCCTTGATATCGTCGGCCGTGGCATGGGTATCTGTGATAACGGCATCGGACCGTTTGAGAGAGCGCTTCATCAATAAACGCTCCACCAGGAGATTGGGCAGGGCCATTGTCCCGGGATAACGCCGAAATACAATATCGTGGACGGTCAAGACCGTCCCTATTTTTGGAGATAACAAAAGGGGCAGGTGATGTCGCGGCCCCCAGAACAGATCGATCTGGAATCTGGATGCGATGATGGGCGCCCAGACCTGCATCCAAAGGGTACTCAGCAGCTTCTTCTTGAGCCTCCCCTCGACCTTTCTCCATCTCGGGCTTTTTATTTCGTAATCTATGGTGCCATTTGATATGAGAACGTAATGGTTTCGGCAATCGATCCTCTGGAGTTCATCCAGCAGATTCTTCAGATAAACCCCAATCCCGGTCAACTGATAACTGAGGGGCCTTGCGTCAACGCCGATCTTCAAATCAAGCCACCCACCACATAGGTAGCAAGCGGCATGGGTCTTTTATCATTGCGCTCACTCACCTTAAAAAAGCCTCGCACTCAGAACTTTGGCATGACCCCGGATCCACTTGCTCAAGGTCCTGATCATGGTCCGGCGGATGCATCGGTTCCACCCCAATGAGGCGAGCAAGGTTACAAGAACTGCGGTCATGGCAAGCAAAGGGGCTGCTGCCATTGTCCCAAAGGGTTTCGCAGAGGCGCCTTTCGCGGTGGGAACGGTGATGGGAGAATCGAGGCGACCTCCATTCAACCGCCTGATCCCCTTTCTGTTGAGGAATATGCGGGCATAGCTCAGTAACCATTCGTCAGGCACATACCCCAACCGACGCAACAGCATATGATTTGTTTCTTGCACGGTCTTTACCCTGAATGCAAGGGTTTTCGTTGATGGATAAAGACGGGACCCTGCCAGAATCTCCGGGACATACAGAAAGGTTGCCCCCCCTTCGGACAGTCGAAGCCAAAACTCATAGTCCAGACAGTAGCGTAATCGGTGGTCCAGCAGACCGAAACGATCAACCACCCTGCGTCGGAAAAAGACCGCAGGCTGACACAAATAGCAGGAACTCTTTAATCGTTCCGGGTTCCAGGGTTGGGTCGGATAGGGTTCTATGATCCTGTCATCAGTGGCAATATGGTTTCCATCCCCATAAATGACATCGATATCGGGATGGTTTTCAAATAATGACACCACAAGCCTCAGGGCCCCCGGATAGTAGATGTCATCTGAATTAAGCCATCCGATGATCTCCCCTTTTGTCGCGATAATCCCTTTGTTTACCGCATCTGCCTGGCCCTTATCCGCTTCTGAAATCCAGGAAAGTTTCGCTTCGAATTGTTTTAAGATTTCAATGGTTTCATCCGTGCTGCCTCCGTCGACCACCACATACTCCAGTTCCGGGATGCACTGACTCAGGACACTTTGCAGGGTCCGCCGGATATACGCTCCCTGATTGAGAGACGGGGTGATGACGCTTACGGATGGCAATAGAATCTTCCACTCGCGGACGCCTTATGGTTCAGGCGGTTCAGGGGGATTGACAGGGAATGGACATACGCCCGGAACTGCGCGGCGCCACCCATTGAGCGCCGACAATCCGGCTGGTGCGTTGAGACATCGCGGCAGGGGATCATGGAATGCCCATTTTTTGCTGAGCAAGGTACCATTCATATGTCCTTTTGATGCCTTCCTTCAAAGGCACGGATGCCTTCCAACCCAGGGCATTCAGCCTTGAGACATCCAACCGCTTGAGCGGGGTTCCATCCGGCTGGGCGGGGTCAAATCTGAGATCGCCCTCAAAGCCTACCATCTCCCCCACCAGCTCGGCCAGTTCCCGGATTGACCGGTCCCTGCCCACGCCCACATTGATGATGTCGTCTTCCTCATAATGATTCATCAGAAAAAGGCACGCATCGGCCAGGTCATCCACATACAGAAACTCACGTCTGGGCTCACCGGTTCCCCATATTTCCACCGATCTCCGGCCGTTCACCTTTGCCTCGTGAAATTTCCGGATCAGGGCGGGTAGGACATGGGAGGTCTTCAAATCAAAATTGTCGCCCGGGCCATAGAGATTGGTCGGCATGACGCTGATGAAACGCGTTCCGTACTGCCGGTTGTATGCCTGGCACATCTTGATGCCGGCAATCTTGGCCACGGCATAGGGCTCGTTGGTGGGCTCCAGATACCCCGAAAGGAGATATTCCTCCTTCATGGGCTGAGGGCAGTGTTTCGGATAGATGCAGGAACTTCCCAAGAAAAGAAGTTTCTTTGCACCAAATAGGTAGGATGCGTGGACAATGTTCGCCTCGATCACCAGATTGTTGTAGATAAACTCGGCCGGGAACGTGGAATTGGCCCATATGCCCCCGACCTTTGCAGCGGCCAAGAATACATACTCGGGCCGATCCTGGTCAAAAAATGCCTCAACCCGCTCCTGCCTCTTCAGATTCAGTTCGTCGGATGACCTGAAGACCAGGTTCTCATATCCCGACCTTCTGAGACTCCGCACGATGGCCGATCCCACCAGACCGCGGTGGCCCGCGATATAGATCTTAGCGTTTTTTTCCATAACCTCGTTGCTGGTTGCTGGTTGCTCGCGTTTCGGGTTTATTGGGTTTATTGAGTTGGTTGGGTTTTGCTGACCCCTTGTATGAACTCCGATCACTGGTGTTTGCTGGTCACTCGTTGCTCGTTGCTGGCTGACAGCTCATAGCTGATGGGTGCTCTTAACAGCTCACTTCAGGCGCTTTGCTCACTGACAGATAAGATACTCTGTTGTAATGGTTCCTCCATTGACTGTGAGGGAATTTACTGTTGTAAAGGAAGGTTGCATAGAGAATGAGGCATCCCATCCGCCCTCAAGCGTTATATTTTTTGCGCTGTTCAGGGTGACGTCTTCAGGATATCTTCCCTCTGCAATCTTTATCGTCGCTTTAGCGTCGCATATGTTGATCGCTTCCTGGATGGTTGAATAACAGGGGGTATGGCCACCGCAAGAGGCTGAAGGTTCAACATAAACAATTTCTTCCGCAATATCAAAGGTAATATCCAAAGTTTGCCAATAGAGACTGTAGAAGGCCTGAAAACCCTCCGTATAATAACAGTCGTAATCCATGTCCATATCCACTCTGAAAATCCCGTTCGGTCGTTCAGGGGTCGTTCCCCAACTATTAACCATGATCCAGTAAGAATTGTTTGGATCATCATCATTGTATCCTACACACAGCACGGCATGGCCGCCGCCTGAGGATGTGTACGGTTTATTGCAGGAACTATCAAAATTCCACAAGGCGGTTTCACTTTGCGTATTCCAAAAGGAATAAAAGCGGTTCCAATCTTCCGGGGCCCCCATAAAAAAACCAAAAAATACGGCCCTATTCTGGTTGAGGATATTTTTGATGTTGGCGATGGCCTGGGCCTGGCCCACACCATGGGTTAAAATGGCCTCAGATGTTATGGACACAATGGAATAGTTAGGAGAAGTGGCAATGGTCGTGCACGGGACATCGCACGTTCCATCCCCGTCCTGCCAGTAGGCGTTTGTGTTGGGCCATGGAATGGCGAATCCTTGCAGGGAATAGAATGAGGCGACATCTCTCGTCCAGCCGCCTTCACAGCAGCGTTTCCCCCTGTTGCATGAACTGATAAACTGCACCGACAGTCGATCAAAAACATTTTCCTCAACACTCAGGGATATCTCCATTATCCCGGTCCCTGCCCAGGCCCAGCAGTTTCCGCAGGCGCCCTGGTCTCTTTCAGCGGGGATATAACTCAGATGGTTGAGGAGACTGAGAGACCCCCGCAGGGGCATGTTAAGACTGAGCCTCTCATCGATACGGGCCAAAGGTGCCATTTCAAATGCCGTCATCCACTCAAGCCGGGTTTCCCGGTCCGGATGCATGATGGTGTTGGTGTAGCGTGTTTGGTCCGCCTCAGCAAAGGGAACCAGGGCTATGATCAGCATGACCCCTATGCAGATCCCCAAAATTCTGTTCGCACCCCTGGCTTTCATGAAGTGTCGCACGATACTTGCCGCCTTTCGCGTTAAAAGACTTTTTTGACGTTGTCCCAGAGTCCCAATGCCCATTGCACGGCTTCAGCCTGCCGCAATTTTCAATGGGCCCTTCTCTTTGCGGATGCCAGGTACCCGGGGAACTCATAATCCGACTCTATTGACTTATATTTGATTTCAAACTGGAAGGGGCAAAACGCAATAAGAAGAATGATAAATGAGGTACGGAGACCTTCCAAAAAGCGATCGGCCAAGATCCCAAGCCTATACATGCAAGATTCCGCAGCGTTCAATGGCCTGGCATGTCTTCCGTCGCTCCCGGAGAGCCTCCCCTGTTTTAGCACCGCATAGCTGTTACCTGTTATAAACGGGAAATTTAATAATAACCTCCGTAGCAACCAACTCCTGCGAAAAATCCGGCATAGGCAATATTGACGGCCCCGAAACCCCCATTCGCAAGAGAATGAAGCACGTAGGAAATATTTCCATAAAGATATCCAAGATAGAGATAGTCTGCGGCATCATAAAAGTACGAATAAGCCGCGTCCGCATAGAGCCATGCATAATAGGCCCAATCGCCATCTACAAGCCCTGCATAATAATAGGCTTCGTCCGCATAATATAAAGCAGAATCCATGTATGCAGCGGCGTCGTACAGATATTCCGTGTCGCCATACAGAAACGCTATGCTGGTATAAGCCTCAGCATATGCTTGATAGGAACCTGAATCTGCAGCATTTAACGCCGATGTATAAAGATTGCCGGCATGGGCTGTCTGCAAGCCCATCCCCATCATGAGGACGGCGGCAATCACAATTATCTTCCCAAACCTGCTTTTACAATTTTTTGTTGTCATGGCTCTCCCTCCCCATTTGTTTTAAACATCGCAATCAAATACCCACACCCATAGTATTTTCTGTCCAGTAAACATCCTCCTTTCTTCCCCCTACATTGTGTCTGGAACCCCTCTTTATCGCATTTGCCCCGGCCCAGTGCCGGGCAATGGCAGATCGATTGATGGCCGTTTCGGACGGGAGTCCAAAAACCGCTGGTATTCTTCATCGGTCAAAACACCCTTGAGGTCCTCCTGTAATTCCCAATCGCTTTCCTTCATCACCTTTCGCATGGTCTCACGGTCCGGCAGGCGGCCATCGGGCTCTGCAGGAAGCCTTTCCCGAACACGCCTGGCATGTTCCTCAAAGATCAGGGCCACCTGGCGCCTCTTTTCATCGGAGAGTTCTTCGCGCCAGGCCATCGGGTTCTGCCGTCCCATGGGGCCGGATATACTCCGCTGACCGGAAATCATCGGGGGTGGAATCAAAGGGCCTTGAGGCGCACGGGCTGACTGAACATCGCTGATTCTTTTCTCAAGAACAGACAGTTTTCCCAAGATCATATCCAGCTTTTGCTCAAGTTCAGAAAGCTTCTCCGGTGCCATGGCAGGAACTTTGGAAGAGGAAGGCATGATGTTTGTTTGATTCTCGATGGCGTCCTGGATGGCGGTGAGGCCCCCCTGGATATCCTTCATCCGGACATCCACGGTGTCGCGAACCTCCCCCATGTCGGCAGGTTGAATATCTGGGGAAAACAGTCTGACCGCTGCAGCCACGGCCACAATCGTAACAAGGGCACTAATTATTATATTCTGCCAGGGCTTCATGGATGTCCATCATCTCCACAGATAGGGATCCAAGTATCTTAACGATTAAATGAAATAGCCAATCATGTCAACTATAATCCAACAGCAATTCTCATTATAACGCGGGGCTGGAGTGGCAATCCTGTGTGGGTGGCATCTTTCCACGATTTTTCGCGGATCGGAAGCCGCTCCCACATGGCTATTTTCCCAAAATGAGAATTGCTGACTACAATCGAAACAGAATTTCTGTGGTTCCTATCCATTTCAGTTTTGGACTTGGGCAATTTTCTTCCCGGGGTTTTTCCGAACTCCGCATTCACTCATTCGCCTTTTGGAGATCAGCCACTTTCCTGGAGAGGTCAGCGATGGTCTTCTGCTGGTCCTGCACGACCCGGGTTAGTACGGCCACCACATCCATGGCGCTCATCCCCTTTCTATCCTTGGAGGCCACGAGATCAGGGGCATCTTCAGCGATAAAGCCCACATGTTTTTCCTCCGGAGCTGCCTTATATCGAAACTGAACAGGGGCGAGATCATTCAAGGCATTCAGCGCCTCCTCTTTTGTGATCGCCTTGATATCCTGCTTATATTCTCTACTTGAGGCATCGGTCCATACCCCCCCCGCTGTGCAATATGCTCCGCTGGCCATGTGCAGCGGATACGAAGGTCCCCATTTTCCAAAACCGGCATACCCTGTTTGATCAATCACAAGTGCCGCATGCGGCGCCCCGATATTGATAAAAACCGGCGAAGCTTCATAGCCACCAAAATTCTGTGCACGCCGTTGTACCTGCATCCAGTTTTCACCCAGCACAAAATAGGCGCCCTTGTGGCCCGTTCCTGTCTCATCAAGCCAGAAACCGGGATATCGGCTTTGAGCGTCGTAACGATCCACCGTATAAACACGTCCATTGTCCTCCACACTGAACGCTGCGGTCCCCCCGGCGTCTTTTACCATCAACTTTTCAGCGCTGTGAACCCAACTGGGAAAAAGAGTGAGCAGAAACAAGGCCGCCAAAACAGCTGGCATGAAACCTTTTGACGATGATAAGGACAATTTCTCAGACCGATTTTCTCCAAAAACCAGGTTTCTCATAATTCCCTCCTCACTTGAAATAGTCAAACGCTTAACCGCGCAAATGAATTTACCGGACATCCTTGCTGAGGATTTCCGGCCACGAAACCGCTGAAGCGCCATCAACTTGTGCGCCTCCCTACGACTGTGTACAGCTGGACCTTCTCCCCTCTGCAAGGCTGGGTATGATAGGTGACGCGTATATCCTCAAAACCCAGCACCTTGATCGCCCGAACGATAAATTCGGGCCTCAGATCCCACCAAGTATCTTTCGGCTCCAATGCCTCTGGATCAGGCAAAAATCTCATGTAGGGCTCTTCTGACGTGACCGCCCGATCTCGGAGCACGTCCGTCACAACCACGGCCTCCTGCGCAAGCCTGGTGCCGCTTTGGAGTGCCAGGAACGGGTCGCGGAGATGAAGGAGGATGGAGCCGTATATGACGATATCCACCTTCCCGATTTGCTCCGGGATATGGTAAACATCGCCGTAAACCGCTTTGGCATTCGAATGAAGGCCGCGATGACAAAACCAATAGGCATGGTTCAGCATGTCGATATGGTGGCGATGCCCATGTCTGATGTCCTCATAGCCTTCCCATCTTGCATAGGGAACCAAATCCCAAGAATACTCTTTTGAAAGGTCAAAGGCAATCACCTCCGCCCCCTTTCTCTCGGTTTCGAAACATATCATCCCGTTGGCAGTGCCGACATCGAGCACCCTTTTTCCGTTGAAATCAACTTTCCCCAAATAATCGTCTATTCCACGGCGCAGATCCCAGTCTCCATCAATCGTCCCATGACCAGGAAGATCAATCGTATGGTAAAAGTAACACTGCTCGATATTCTCGATAACCCGCGGCGTCGCATATATCCCCGGATCCTCCGCAACTGGTCTTTTGATATCTGAAAAGGCCGTCTGTTCCTTCTCAAATGCCTTTAGCGGGTCTATCATCCATGCCACATCGCTTCCGATCGTTTCCCAGTCGATCCCTATCTCTTTGCTTATGGCTGTGACCTCCTCAAATGGCGCATTCATAAACCACTCAGCGACCTCCTGTACGCTGTATTTCCGGCCTTGGTACACATAACGCTTTCTGATTTCCTCCCAACGATCCCAGGCATGGCGGCGCCTATTTCTCAGCTCCGCCTTCATCCGTTCAAATAGCCTGGGCTCACTATCCGTTTGACCTGTGTCATGGTCCTTCATCATATCCTCCTGTCTTTGATTGCTGCCTTTACGCAAACGAATCATCGTTCCAAGGCCCTTCTCCTTGCGATATCACCATAGAACCGTACAACACGTTCGCCGATGGGACCCGACGGGATCAAAGACCACTCCTTTGGTGAATGCGGCCTGCAAGGAACACCATCTCAAAATATCAAGATTCAGTCAGTTCAATTGATTGCACGGCAAGGCCTAGCACACGCTTGTCGTCGTTAAAACCTACGGCAAAGGGTGAAACGGCATCGGCCATAAGAAATGTCATTTCCATGGGGCTCGATTTTGAAGATGCCCCGCTTGAGATAAGAAGTATTTTCTCCTGCAATTCTGGTTTCACCAATACCCACATCCCGGCCGCCTTTCCGTTGATCAGGATACGGACGGTCTGCCTGACCACCTTACCTGGGCTCACAAAGGGGGTGACCCTCGCCTTCAGGGAAATAAATGGCGCTGTTAAGAACTGAATGGGAATGTGGAGGGTAGCCTCCTGTCCCTCAGTCCATGTGAAGCCTCCTTCCGTCTTCCCCCACCCCATCGCCTTGTAGCGGTCTGCGTTTCCTCCTGCTGTAAAATCGATAACCATCTTCCACTTCAAGGCGTCGCCCTTTAAAAACTGTTTCCTGCGGTGCTCTACGCTAACCCCCCCTTCCACAACGAGATAACAATCCCTGCACAACGGATGGCATCTCTCTGTATCATGATCACGCCTGAGCCGTTGCATGCTTTCGCCCTTCCACGCATTTCTAAATCCGTTTTTGACGCTAAGCGAAGACAGCACCGGGAAATAACATGGATTCAACTCTCCTTCAGACCTGATACAGGCCGATAGGTACAGATAATCACAAATGCCGACCTTGACTGCTTCCTGCCGGCCGTTCTGGCTGAACGGCGGTCGCATCAACAGGTTGATTCCCAGTTGCTGGGCCTTTTTATGAGCCGCCTCATAAACGGCGTTGTAAAGATCTGGATCGTTGATGACCGATTGATCCAGGTGTTTTTTCGAAAAAATCACACCGATGTCGGTTTTTAGAAAATTTCCCCCCGCTTCCGAGACCATGCGCAAGACCTCAGGAACTTCCATTAAATTATCCCTAAAAAGCGTCATGGAAAAGCCCAGGTTAAACTTCGGATCGGGCATCGTGCGGCGGATTTGGCCGAGTCTGGTCGCGTGGTCCAGTATCTTCTCATATGAAGCCCCCAATCGGAGCCTTTCAAACAGTTCCGGCGACGCACTGTCAAAGGATATCTCGATGTGTTGCAGTACCGAAGCCAGTTTTTTCAAAAAGTCATCCCTTTTCAGCAATGTGCCGTTGGTTGTCAGGCTTAGGCTGACCTGATAGTCAGCGGAGGCCTTCAATATTTTTTCAATGTGGGACGACAAAAGAGGTTCCCCGACAGTGGAGAGATTCAGGGTGAGGGCCGTTGGAAAGAGCTCTTGGATGAGCTGATCTAAC
>JAWOIH010000406.1:0-3001 GCA_046484725.1 Candidatus Desulfacyla sp.
TCCGCGCACGGCAATCGCCTTGAGATTCTTGCTGCCCATGACCGCGCCCAGGCCGGAGCGGCCCGACGCGCGGTTGATATCGTGCATGACGGCGGCAAAGCGGACAAGTTTCTCATGACAAAGGCTATTGGACTCAGATTGAGGCCTATATCCGGGACCACTCCGAGGCCGAGTTTAGCCACGGCATCTGCCCGGAGTGCATGAAGAAGCTGTATCCTGACTTCTGTAAAGAAGAAAGCGAATGATAGAAGAGGGATTGAGGAATGGAGAGGCAGAAATGCTGCGGACAGAGAGTCTAACAAGCTGGTAGAACATGAAGAGGAGTGCACGGGCCGTAATGAACGAGACACATATTTCCGGACCAACCAGGCAAGACACTCCTGGGGGAGAAAGGGCCGAGGAGGCGCTGCGACAGCGCGAGAAGGCCGATGATCTCATAGACCACATCAGCGACGGGGTGTACCGGCTTGACATCAAAGGCCGTTTCACTTTCGTCAACAAGGTGATCCTGGATCGATCGGGGATACCTCGAGATCGATTTCTTACATTGCATTTTCTCGACATTGTGGCGCCGGAAGACCACGAACGGGTCGCGTTGAACTTCGAAAAGGTGATGCAAGGGGAAGCGGTGCCCCCCTATGAACTGAGTTACAGGAGCGGGGATGGGGGGATGCTGACCGTCGAGGTCAACACAACGCCCATCTATGAAAGGGGCCGGATTGTGGGCCTTCAGGGTATATCCCGGGACATCACCGAGCGCAGGCGGGCCGAGGAGGCCCTGCGGAAAACGGAAAGACATCTTGCCTTGATCCTCGATTCGGTTCCGGCGCTGATCTGGCAGAAAGACAACGACGGATGCTACAGGCAGGTCAACCAGGCGTATTGTGACGCTGTTGGGCTGGAAAAGGAATCGATTGTCGGCAAGACGGATTATGACCTCTTTCCAACGGATATCGCCGACAAATATGTTTCCGGTGATCAGGAAGTCCTCCGCACCAGCAAGCCCGGGGGTTAAATCGAAGAGCATCACCTGAAACCCTCGGGCGAATATGGGTGGAGCCTGACGCATAAAATGCCCATCTGGGATGCTGACGGGAATGTCGAAGGGACCATTGGGTTTGCACTGGATATCACGGAACGAAAACGTTACGAGGTAGAGCTTCGTCGGGCCCACGCGCTTCTCGATTCCATCATCGAAAACATACCGAACATGGTATTTCTGAAGGACGCACGGGACCTCCGTTTTGTGCGGTTCAACAGGGCCGGGGAAGAGCTGCTTGGATATGCCCGGTCGGAACTTCTGGGAAAGAATGATTACGATTTCTTGCCCAGGGAACAGGCCGACTTCTTTAGGAAAAAGGATCGGGAAGTTTTGAGCGGAAAGACCATGGTGGACATTCCAGAAGAGCCCCTGCAGACCCGCGACAAGGGGGTGCGTCTCCTCCACACCCGAAAGGTGCCGATCCTGAATGACAATGGGGAGCCCGAGTATCTGCTGGGTATTTCTTGGGACATCACTGAACGCAAAGAGATGGAGGCCCAGCGATTTCAGCTTCAGAAGGCCGAAAGCCTGGGTCGAATGGCCGGGGCCATTGCGCATCACTTCAACAACCAGCTCCAGGTCGTTACGGGAAATCTCCAAATGGCCATGAACGATATGGGCCATCCTGAACAGGCTCTGCAATCCTTGACCGAGGCCATGAACGCCGCTCACAGGGCCGCCCGTGTGAGCGGCCAGATGCTGACCTACCTCGGTCAGACCACTGGCAGACGGGAGACATTGGATATGGCTGAGATCTGCCGCCAGACCCTGCCCATGCTGCAGGCAGCTTTGCCCAAAGACGTGGCCTTCAAAACGGATCTGACGACTTCTGGGACTTCGGTCCGCGGCAATCCAAACGAGATCCAGCAGGTCCTGACCAGCCTGTTCACCAACGCCCTGGAGGCCGTGACTGAAAAAGGGGGCGCTGTATTCATGGAGCTCAAGGCGGTCCCGGCAGCGGAGGTCCCGACAGAAAACCGTTTTCCCGTTGACTGGAAGCCGCAGAACCTCGCTTATGCATGCCTGGAGGTGAGGGACGACGGCCGCCCAGGGATACCTGAGAAGGATATGGCAAAGCTGTTCGATCCTTTCTTCTCCACCAAATTTGCTGGACGGGGACTGGGACTGGCTGTGGTGCTGGGCATTGTGCGGGCGCACGGCGGGTGCATTGCGGTGGAAAGCCGGTGTGGAGCGGGGAGCGTGTTTCGGGTGTTTCTGCCGCTGACAGCAGAAGTGGTCAGAAGGCCGAAAGAGGCAGCGATCCGGTCCCCTGAGACGAAGGGGGGCGGAACCGTGCTTCTGATTGAAGACACGGATCAGGTGAGGCAATTGGGGGTGCGCATGCTGAAATATCTCGGGTGGCAGGTCCTTTCGGCCAGGGATGGAAGGGAAGGGGTGGAGATCTTTCGGGAGCGCTCGGAGAAGATTGACTGGGTCCTGAGTGATCTGAGCATGCCCCGCATGGACGGCTGGAAAACCATTGCGGCCTTGCGCCAAATCAGGCCGGACATCCCGGTCATTTTGGCCAGCGGGTACGACGAGGCCGGTGTTATGTCGGGGGACCATGCCGAACAGCCCCAGGTGTTTCTGGGAAAGCCTTATAGCTTGGAGGACCTTCGCGAGGCCATTGAGGAACTCGGCAACAAATAAGGCAACAGTTAATTTCCAAAACAGGGAATATCAACGAACCAATTCTCTAAACCTGAGAGCCGGTTTATGATGTTTTCATATATTCTCATTGCGCTCTTTGACAATTTGATGCCTGTTTCATAAACCTTGCCGACTACTTTAACTGTGGGGTTTTTCCCGTTCCATTTCATGGTCTTTGCTAATCCAATGACCTTATCAACGCTGTTCAATAGCTCCCCACGCCAATGGTTTTCCAATATTCCCCAACCGCGTTCTACGGGATTGTATTTGCTGTGATAGGGTGGATAGTAGGCCAGACTGACGTCGATG
>JAWOIH010000410.1:0-6188 GCA_046484725.1 Candidatus Desulfacyla sp.
GTGGATTTGTTTCCGCAAGAGGTGGACAGCCCGGGCCACCCGTATGCTGCGCAATTCAGAGAGATTCTTGAGAGTGTGGCAAGGGAATACGACTGTGCGCTTATCTCCTTTGATGTAAAGATGGGGACCGTGACGTTTTCTTTTGACAGTGATGAACTTACCGCCGAGATCCTGCAGATGCTGAATCAGAGGGACTAAAGCTTGGAGTTTGGAGTGCCTAAAGTTGGAAGAAACATCTCAGTATTCGGCCACTGCTGAATTCCTCGTGTCCGATCCCACCTCAAAAGCGGGGGCTTTTCCGGAGTTCGGGGGAACAGGGTCGATCTGTTTCTGCAGGTCATTGCCGAAGGTGCACACTGACTTCAGTCACTTTGGCTCACTCCAGTCACTTCGAATTTTTCTATGAAGGCAAACCTCGATCATATTGCAGTGGTACTGGTTCAACCCCAGATCCCTGAAAACATCGGGGCTGCGGCCCGGGCCATGAACAACATGGGCCTGAGCAGGCTCGTTCTGGTATCGCCCAAAAACTGCGACCTTTGCCGGGTACTCAAGACGGCCACCGGGAGTTCCATTGATCTGGTGGAACAGATGGAGGTATTTGACGATCTGAAAGAGGCCCTTGCGCCGTATCATCATATTGCGGGAACGACGGCCCGCACAGGGGCCATGCGACCGATCCTGTCCAGGCCCCAGGCCCTTGCCCGCGAGCTGGTCTCCCTTTCCCAGAATAATCTGATCGCCATTCTCTTCGGGCCGGAAGACCGGGGACTTTCCAACGATCAGCTGCGTTACTGCCACACCATCGTTACGATTCCCACCGCCTCCTTTTCTTCTCTGAACCTGGCCCAGGCGGTGATGATCGTCAGCTATGAGCTTTTCTCTGCCACGCGGGAGAGGTCTGCGGAGGTCGAACCGCGTCTGGCCAACAGCTTTGAGTTAGAGGGGATGTATGGGCATCTCAAGGAGGTGCTGCTCAAGATCGGGTTTATTGATCCCCAGAATCCGGAGCATTGGCTTCTGAATATCCGGCGGTTTCTCTCGAGGTTCCCGCTCAGGGCCCGGGAGGTGCGGATCATCCGGGGCGTGTGCCGTCAGATAGACTGGTACGCGTCGCATCTGAAAAAGACGAACATCGACCCTTGACGGTCCCGTAAAAGGTCAGATTTCTCACAGAGCCCGCAGAGGACACAGTAACTTCTCAATAAGTTCGGGTACGCGCACTACTACTATGCTTAAAATGAATTGAAATGGCTGAATATTACCTGTTGGAGTTTAGGCGTAAGCCTTTTATAAAATCCTGACGGATAAACTCCACCCGAACTTATTGAGAAGTTACCGGACACATGGATAACCAATTGAAATTATTGTGTAGATCATCGCAAGCGCTGCGGCTTCGGGTGAGCCATTTTGGCTGCGGGCATGCCGCTTCAGGCGAGAAGGGCGTCCCAGTCCAGGGACTTGAATGTCCTGTGGAGGAAATGGTCATCGTCGACTGCATGAAACGAGAGGTCGGCAAAGAAGTTAGGCGCCGTGCTCTGCACTTCCGACAGGGGGATGACCCTGTCTTCCGTCCCGTGGTAGATGGAAACGGGCATGCCCACCCTTTCTTTCTTGCCGGGGGCGGATTCGATCATGTTGATGGCCGGGGCAAGGAGGATCATCCGCATCACCTGTGATGGGTTTTCCATGGCGAAGAGGGCCGCCATAAGCCCCCCGAAACTGGACCCTACGATCCGGATCTCTGATTTTCCTGCGAGGGTCCGATTCAGTTCTTCCATTCGTGCCGGAAGAGGTCCTTCAAAGGTCGGGAGGATCATATCGGGATACCTATCCCGGAAGAAGACCGCCTTGGTCCCCTGATTGCTGCTCTCCAGCCCGTGGATGAAGATGCGGTGGATCATAAGAAGTGCCTAAAGTGCCTAAAGTGAGATAAAGTGCCTAAAGTTAAATGTTCCGTGCCCCCGGTAGTGGCCAGTCTTTGCCAGGAATAGCGGTAAAAGTCTACGACCCTTGGTTGTTGCAGGAACGTCCGCCCATTTCAGGCACTTGATTCGGCCTGACTACCCGCACCCGATTTTTTTTCTCTGGTGATTCTCGCGGGCCTCGGCGATTTCAGCCTCGGTCGCCGGGCGAATGGCCACCACCTCCCCTTCAATGAAGGCGGAGATGCCGGCCATCGGTTCGTTGAAGTCCACCAGCACCTTATCCTGTCTGACCTCCAGGATCTTGAAGGAGACCAGACTTCCCAACTTCATCTGCCGGTAAAACTGCCCTTCCTGAAGCCGCTGTTTTACCAGACCCTGTTTGGGGATCTCCCGGACCAGGGCGGGATCATGCTCGCCGTAGATCTCGGAAGCGGGGATATGAAGCGCGAATCGATGCCCCACACCTGCCCCTTCCAAGGCCGCCTCCAGGGTAGGGACCTGCTCCTCCACCCCGAAGATGAACCGGGTTTTTGTTTCAGGCTGCTCTTTGAATTGGCCCGGGGCGATCTCGGTTTTCAGAGAAAACCGGATGGTTACATCCATGTCCTGTCGGATTGTCTCCATGGCTCTTCCCGTATCGACTCATCGGATATCGAGGATTTCAAATTGCTGGATGCCGCGAGGGATCTTTATTTTCACCTCATCCCCGACAGATCTCCCGATCAATCCCCGGCCAAGAGGCGATTCAATGGATATCTTTCCGTTTTCAGGGGCCGATTCATAAGGCCCGACCAATTGATAGCTGATCTCTGCCTCTGTGTCGAGATCATATAAGAGGATGGTCCGACCAAACACGACACGATCGGTCGGGCCGTCGTCCGTAGAGATTACTTCGGCCTTGCCCAGGGCCTCCTTCAATTCATTGATTTTTCCCTCCAAGAACGACTGCCTCTCCTTGGCAGCGTGGTATTCCGCGTTCTCGCTGATATCCCCATGACTCCGTGCCTCCGCAATGGCCTTGATATTCATGGGCCGCTCAACGGTTTCGAGATGGGTCAGTTCTTGTCTCAGTTTTTCAAGACCTTCCTGGGTGATCGGCATTTTTTTCATATCCACACCTACTCCATCGGAAATTTCATTTGGTTAATTGGTATTCGGTTGTCATTCAGGGGGACTAAAATCCCAATGCCAGTCCTGCCTGGCGGATGCAGAGGGACACGCCATAGGCCACCACCAGATTGAAGAGGATGGAAAACCCGGCCCACGCCCACGAGGTCTCCCTGCGGATACTGATGACAGTGGCGATGCAGGGGACGTAGAGCATGGTAAAAACAATGAGCGTAAAGGCCTGAAGAGGGTTCCAGGCCGGGTCCTTTTTAAGCCGTTCGGAAAGGGATCCGGTTTCTTCAGGATCCACTTCGCCCAAAGAGTAGGCGGTTCCGAGGGTGGAGACCACCACCTCTTTGGCCGCGAAGCCGCCCACCAGTGCAATATTGGTCCTGTATTCAAAACCGAGGGGTCTGGTAATGATCTCCAGTCGCTGCCCGATCCATCCGGCAATGGTTCCCTTGAGGGCGGTCTGCTGCTGCAGCTGTTCATGATAGTCTATCCGCTCTCTGAAGGCCAGATAGTGAGAAGCCGCCTTGAGATATTTCTCATCCCATTTTTCCAGATCCCTTTTCCCTTCCTTCAGCCCGGAGGCCGCCTGCGCCAATATAGTCAGTTCCCGGTTATCTGTAAAGGCGACGGAAGGTGTTTCCGTGCCTGCATCTGTCTCCAACATATCATTCAGTGCGGTCAGGTCTCTTTCGGCCGTTATAAGTCCATTGACCTCAGGGGAACGGAGAAAGGCCTCGGTCATCTCCCCGCGTTCTTTCTCAAATCCGGCGATCTGTTCTTCAGAAAGGCCCGGGAAGGTCATCATGGCCCACAGAACCACCGAGAATGCCAGAATAACGGTCCCTGCCTTCTTGATATACTGCCAGGTCCTCTCCCAGGTATGAATCAAAAGCCCTTTGAGGGTGGGGGCACGGTAAGGGGGCAGTTCCATCACGAACGATGTCTTCGGACCCTTCAGGAGGGTCGCCCGGAGGACCTTGGCCGCAATAAGGGCGAAGAGCCAAGAGAGAAGGGTCAGAAGAAACATGATCCGGGCCTTGTCCCCGGAGAAAAAGGCCCCTATGAGCAAGGCATATACCGGCAGTTTGGCCCCGCAGTTCATGAACGGGATCACCAGGAGGGTAGCGAACCGCTCCTTGGGGTCTCTCAGGACCCTGGTGGCCATGACGCCCGGGACCGCGCACCCGCCAGAGATGCCGCCGCTGACAATCAGGGCGATGACCGAGTTGCCGTGGAGGCCGAACCATCGCAGGACCCTGTCGAGCATATATGCGATCCGGGCCATATACCCCGAATCCTCCATAATTGCAATGGCAAAGAACATGAACATGATGAGGGGTACAAAGCCCAGGACGCCCCCGACGCCGCCGATAATGCCGGAGACGATCAGGGACTGGAAGATCCCTTCCGGGACCACCGCCAGGACGATCCTCCTGAGGCCGTCGAAAAAGGCCTCCAGCCAGAGGATCGGCAGCTCGCTGGCCCAGAAGGTGAAGGAGTACATGCCGTAGAGGACCGCGACCATGACAAAAGGCCCGATGATCCGGTTGGTGAGGACCTTGTCTATCTTGTCCGACATGTTGATGCGCGATTCGATCTTTCTCCTGACCACCTTCTTAGTGATGCCCGCTATGTATCCGTAGCGGTGGTCTGCAATGATCGCCTCAGGCTCCTCCTCCAGGGTGTTCATGGTGTGTTTGCAGATATCGTCGCATATGGCCACTATCTCCTGTCCGAGAGGCGGGTCCCTTTTGAGGCGTTCGGTGATCTCACTGTCCATTTCGAGACATTTGAGGGCGCGCCACCAGGAAGGATATTTTTTGTCATAGATCTCGGATCGCTCAATGATGGCGGAGATCTTCTCAATGGCCTGGTCGATGTCCATGCCATAGGAGATGGGGGCCGGCTCCCATTGAGGCTTTTCGTCCGCCAATGCGACCACCTTGTCCAGGAGGTCCTGAATCCCCTTGTTGGACCTGGCCACCATCGGTACAACAGGCGCGCCAAAGTGGGATGACAGGGCCTGTGCGTCCACGACGATGCCGCGGGCTTCGGCCATGTCCATCATATTGAGGGCAACCACCAGGGGAACCCCCAGCTCCTTGAACTGAACGGCCAGGTAGAGATGCCTGTCAAGACTTGAGGCGTCCACGATATCCACCACCAGGTCCGGTCGTTCGTCGATCACAAAATTTCTGGCCACCAGCTCTTCCAGAGAATAGGCGGTCAATGAATAGGTCCCCGGCAGGTCCACGACCTCAATTTCACGGCCCTTGTGCATGACGGTGCCGTACTTTTTTTCCACGGTCACCCCGGGATAGTTGGCAATATGCTGGTGTGCGCCGGTAATGGCGTTAAAGACCGTGGTTTTCCCTGCATTGGGGTTCCCGGAGAGGGCTATGGTTATTTTTTTCTTCATGGGTACGACCTGGGTAAACCGGATTCAGGAATTGCGAATTTAGGAATTCAGGAATTCTGGGGATTCAGGAATTGGGGCCAGCCTATTCTTGATCGTTTTGCAAAACCGGGAACGTTCAGGATTCCGAAAACGATACTCAGCACTAACTGTCCACAATAATTCGCAATCCTCAATCCCTCAATTCCTTAATTCTTCAATCCATCCGTTTCCGGCACATCCACCTCTACAAAGATGTTGCTTGCCTCGTCGTTCCTGAGGGTCAGGACAAAATCTCTGAGCTTGACGGCAACAGGGTCCTTGAGGGGCGCCCGGCCCTGTATCTTGATGACGGTTTCAGGGACGAGCCCCATCTCTCTCAGCCTCCTTCCCATATCGCCGGTTGCAGTAATTCTCTTGACGATGCCCCCCTGGTTGTCGGACATCTCTCTCATTTTAATGATTCTTTTCATGGCGAGGGTTGATTGCTCCAATGTCTCCCAAAATGGCTTATCTAAAGGACCGGCAGAATTGAATGCTATGTTATGGAGTCAGACGGAAGGCGCAAGGCGTGAGGCCCAAGGAACGCAACGCCATCCAACCCTTCACATCCATCCATCCGAAACATCCGGCAACGAGCAACCTGCAACCGGAATCGATCCCCTACGGCAACGGTTTCAGGCAATCGCGGATCAAGGCCGACATCTCGGGGGTTGCCACCAGCAGGTGCTCATCTATTTTCTTTT
>JAWOIH010000473.1:0-10808 GCA_046484725.1 Candidatus Desulfacyla sp.
ATATGACGCTGCACCGCATCTCAATGTGCCTTGCGATACGCTCAAGCATGCCGTGATCCACAGAACCGATCGGGCAGATGACGACGCATTTGGCCAAACGACTTATGAATCCCCTCTTCTGATTTCATATTTTTCGAGCTTATTGTAAAGGGTCTGCCGATCGATATCCAGATCACGGGCCGCCTGGCTGATATTCCATCCTGCCGCCTCAAGAATCCTCTCGATATGCACTTTCTCCATCATCTTCAAGGACTTGGGAAATGTATCCAGCCCCGCTCCCTTCCGCGAAAACGGAAGATCGTCCGCGGATATCTCTTTGCTTCGACCGATCACCAGTGCCCGTTCAACGATATTTTCCAACTCTCTCACATTCCCGGGCCAGTCATATGCCATCAACTGCTTCATGGCAGAAGCGCCCACCCTTGCCTCTTCACGGTTCATCTCCAGACAGTATTTTCGAATAAACGCATCGGTCAGGAGGGGGATATCGTCCTTCCGCTCTCTCAGCGGAGGGACCTCGATATGAATGACATTCAGACGGTAATAGAGATCCTCCCGGAACCGCTTCTCCTGTATAGCCTTGGCCAAATCACGGTTTGTAGCGGCAATGATGCGAACATCCACCTCCATCACCTTCTCACTGCCCAGACGCTGCACCTCCTTTTGCTGCAGGACCCTCAGGAGATCCACCTGGGTCTTGAGGCTCACATCGCCGATTTCATCCAGAAAAAGGGTCCCCTTGTGGGCCATCTCAAAACGCCCCTTCTTCGTGTGTTCAGCCCCGGTAAATGCGCCTTTCTCATAACCGAAAAGCTCGCTTTCCAGCAGGGAGTCCGGGAGCGCGCCGCAGCTCACGGCGATAAACGGCATAAAGCAACGGTTGCTGTTCCCATGAATTGCTCTGGCGATCAGCTCTTTCCCCGTCCCGCTCTCTCCGGTGATAAGGACGGTCGAATCCGTTGGCGCAACCCGGGAAATCAGCGCAAAGACCTCCTGCATGGCATCGCTTTTACCGATGATTTCGTCAAACTGATAGGTCTCTTCCAGCTTTCTGCGGAGGAGGACATTCTCCAGGACCAACTCCTTATGGGCGAGAATCTTCTTGATCTGCACCTCCACTTCGTCAGGATCAAAAGGCTTCACCAGATAATCAAAGGCCCCTTCTTTCATGGCTTGGACCGCGGTTTCCACGGTTGCATAGGCGGTCATCATGAGGACCTCGGCATCGGGTCTCACCTCCTTCAGTTTCTTGAGGGTCTTGAGCCCGTCCATGCCGGGCATCTTCAGATCCAGCAATATCACTTCCCAGGGCTCTTTTCGGGCCATATCGACGGCTTCCTGACCGCTTGCGGCCAGGCCGACCCTGTACCCATCCTCCTTCAGCCAGTCATTGAGGCTTTCCCGCATCGGCTGTTCATCGTCAACAACGAGAATACGGGGCATTTTCGACATGATCTCTTCCTCCTTATTCAATCCCGCACCGGGCCACGGGCGACTGCCATCCAGCCCAAGGCGTGGGGGATTGCCGTTGTCTGTCGTTGTGCTGTGCTTCCGGGAATGGGAACGCTGCCGATGGTCGATGGATTTCTACCCCTGTGTAAGGGGCATGTCCCCTCCCGGGGTTTCAGCCATTCAACTCCGTTGAGCAGGCCCGCCTCGGGCGACAGGGAGCAGGATCCTAAAGGTGCTCCCTTTACCCATTTCGCTTTCCACCTCTACGGAACCGTTGTGGTTGGAGATAATTCCGTAGACCACGGACAGACCTAAACCGACCCCTTTTCCCTCCTCTTTTGTGGTAAAAAACGGCTCGAAGATACTCTTCTGGTCTTCGTCGGAAATGCCGCATCCCGTATCCGAAATCGTGATTTCCACGAAACCGCTCTTCCCTGCCGGGGAGGCTGAAACGGTTAGGGCGCCCCCATTCTCCATGGCCTCCGAAGCGTTGCTGAAGAGATTCAGAAGGGTCTGCTGAATCTGCCTGAAGTCGCACTTTACCTGGGGCAGATCCGGTGCGATGTTTACAATCAACTGAATTTGTTTCAGTGCCAAATCGTGAGACAGCAGATCCAGGGTCCTCCGGATGATCGGATCTATATCCTGCACCTTGACCTCGGCTTTGGTCTGTCTGGAAAAGGCCAGGAGATTCTTGACGATGTCTCCGCATCTCGTCATTTCCGATGACATGGTCTTCAGGTATCGTGAGATATCGTCGATCCTGGCTAGAGAAAATCGGTCGCGGCTCACAAGCTTCATCATCAGTTTGACATAGGTGAGTACCGCGGCGATGGGGTTGTTGATCTCATGGGCAATGGTGGCGGACAACTTCCCCAGTGATGCAAGCTTTTCCGACCGGATGACCTGTTCCTGAACATCCTTCAGTTCCTGATAAGTCCTGTTGATGCGCTCATAGAGCATGGCATTGTGCACGGCCGTACCGATCTGGTTTCCGATCGCCTCGAAAAAGTCCACATAATCCTCTGAAAATGAGAATTGTTCATGGCTGCATGCACACATGACCCCAACGGGTTCCCCCTTTAAAAGAAGCGGAACATAGACCGTGGTTTGAACTCCCTCTTCCAGTATCTCCTCCACGTAGGGCTCGTCCAACCGCATAAAGTTGTTTACGATCCTTGCTTCCCGTGTTAGCACGGTCTTTCCCAGGATTCCGTCTCCAACCCGGCGCGATCGCATGAAGGGCTTATTGATGAAACCTGGAGAAAATCCCCTGTGAGCCTCCAGTTGAAGGATATCTCTTTTTTCATTCAACAGGTAGATGCGAACACAATCAGGCCCGAGGATCTCGAGCATCTTGTCGATGGTCCTGTTAAGGACCTGATCCAGATTCAGGCTGCTGCTCACGGCCAGAGAGATGGCATTCAAGATGGCGAGCCGGATATTTCTGATTTTGATTTCCCGCTGGGCGCTCTTTTTTGTTGAGATGTCCCTGATAATCATCACATATCCGGTAATCTTACCGATGATGTCGAGGACCACGCTGGAGGTAATGAGGGCATCAAAGGGTTTCCCGGCCTTCCCGAAAAGCCGGGTTTCAAACTCCGTCACAAAGCCGTCCCTGAAGAGCTCCTTCTGAATCCGGCGGAGGTCCTCAGTGTTCTCAAAGAGTTTAAGGGCCGATCCTTCGGAGGGGAGGTCACCCTTGCGCGTGTATCCCAGGAGCTGGAGGCCGGCCTGATTGATCTCCAGGATATCTCCATTAGGGCCTGTGAGGATCATCGCATCCCATGAGCGCTCAAATATGGTCCGGTATTTCTTTTCGGATTGCTCCAACTCTCTCAGTCGCTCGCCGATCATTTCTTCCAGGTCGGCCGACACCCGGCTCAATTCATCTTGGAGACGCCGCTTGAGTGTCACATCCGTCGCCGTTACAAGGACATACGCGACGTTCCCCTTCCCATCAAGGACCGGCGTGGACTTGGCGAAAAGCTGGGCCATTCGGCCGTCTTTTCTCACAACCCTCTCTTCGCTCGTATGTGACTCCCCATCCTGAAAGGATGCTTCAACAAGGCAGCCGTCGCACGCCTCATCTCTCCCTTTCCAGGCCTTGTAACAATAAACCCTGTGATTGTTGCCGAATTCATTTATGAAAAGATTGTTGCACATGATGATCTGATGATTTCGGTTGACCGCAACCACATAATCGGTGGTGCTTTGGAGGAGTGTCTGGAACCTTGACTCCGCCTCCCGACGACCCTGTTCCGCCATCTGGATCCTTGAGTAGATCTGTTCTATCTTGCAGACAAGATGCTCCAGGTCGAGAGGTTTGGCAAGATAGTCAAAGGCCCCTGACCGGATCCCTTCGACCCCGTCCTCGATGGATCCATACCCGGTCAGGAGGATGACCTCGGTTTCAGGCCATCTGGCCTTGATTTGCCTGAGCACCTCCAGACCGCTCATCCCCGGCATTTTGACATCCAGGATCACCACGTCCACAGACCCATTTTCGAGAATGGACAGGCACGCCTCCCCGCTTTCCGCCTGATCAAGGGTGAAGCCCCTCTTGGCCAGACGCCTGCTGAGGACGCCTCGAAACTTCTCGTCATCGTCGACAATGAGGGTTCGGATGTGCGCAGTCATGAATTTCCCCCTTGAATATTTTCTGAATCATCGGCAGCATAGGGAGGACGGACGTATGGCATCCTCACCCGTGAGCACGCATCGGGTCAACACTCGGTATGTCCATGTGTTTCACGTCCGCTAATCATGTTCCCTGACATGCGGTTCGATTACATCACAAAAGGGATTTCGGATCAAGGGGATTAGCTTGTGAAATATTTCTTGACAAGAAAAACCTTAGTTCTATATAAGTCTCAGCTGAAAAGCTTCTCCGATCGCTGGGTGATGCAAGTTAAATATAACATGTTTTCAATAAGTAGGAGCTAACAATGACAGCAGAAAATGCCCAGAAGGTTCAGGGTTCGGTGATGGTGGTCGGCGGCGGCATCGCCGGCATGCAGGCATCCCTGGACCTGGCAGATTCAGGCTTTTTTGTCCATTTGGTGGAAAAGACCCCTGCCATCGGCGGGGTCATGTCGCAACTGGACAAGACCTTCCCCACCAACGATTGCGCCATGTGAATCATTTCTCCCAAGCTGGTCGAGGTCGGCCGGCACATCAATATTGAACTCCACACCTGCTCTCAGATTCAAGCTATTGATGGTGAAAAGGGCAATTTTACGGTAACGCTGCACAAGACCCCCCGTTTCATCGATCCCAATGCATGCACTGCCTGCGGAGATTGCGCAGCGGCCTGTCCCGTTGTCAGGCCCAGCGAATACGATATGGAGCTGGCAGACCGGAAGGCCACATACAAGCCGTACGCCCAGGCCATTCCCGGGTCCTTCGCCATAGAAAAACTGGATAAAGCCCCATGCAGGATGGCCTGCCCGGCCAACCTGAATGTGCAAGGCTATGTGCAAATGGTCAAGGAGGGCAAGTACAGGGAGGCCATCGAAATCATCATGCGGGACCTGCCGCTCCCGGGGATATTGGGCCGGGTCTGCCCCCATCCCTGCGAAAAGAGCTGCCGGCGGTTGGAGGTGGACGAGGCCATCTCCATCAGGGAACTCAAGCGGGTGGCCGCCGACCACACGGATCTCAGCGATATCCCGGTACCGGACATAGACCCAAAAGATGATAAGGTGGCCATTGTGGGTTCGGGTCCCGCAGGTCTTTCGGCCGCTTACTTTCTTGCGCTTCAAGGCTACAAGGTGAGTGTTTACGAGGCCATGCCCGAGGCCGGCGGCATGATGCGATACGGGATCCCCGAGCACCGGCTGCCCCGTTCGGTCATTGACAGGGAAATCAACAACCTGAAGCGCTACGGGATCGAGGTCCATACCAATACGGCCATCGGCAGGGATATTACCCTTGAGGAGCTGAAAGCGCATGGCGCCAATGCCGTTTTCCTGGGCTCAGGGGCCTGGAAGGGACTCAAGCTTCGCATCCAGGGTGAAGAGGCCGAAGGGGTTTACGATGTTACGTCTTTTCTCAGGAGTGTCCATATAGGGGATCTGAAGAAGCTCGAAGGGAAGGCGGTCATTATCGGCGGAGGCCATTCGGCCCTGGATGGGGCACGGGTAGCGCTTCGATTGGGCGCGGACGAGGTCCACATTATTTATCGAAGGTCCCTGTCGGAGATGCTGGCGGAACCGGAAGAGATAGAGGAGGCACAGAACGAAGGTGTCAAGATCCATTTCCTGGTGGCCCCCCTGAAGATTTCAAGCGAGAATGGGAAGGTCACAGGGATTGAATGCATTCGCACCCGTCTCACCGATCCGGATACGACGGGGAGACGGAAGCCTGTCCCGGTGGAAGGCTCGGAATTTTTTATCGAGGCGGAACACATCATCCCTGCCATTGGCCAGGAGCCTGACCTGGCGTTTCTGGGTAAAGATTTGGATGTGGAGACATCCAAATGGAACCTGCTCACGGTCAATCCCGAAACCCTGCAGACCACTGTGCCCTGGATATTTGCGGGCGGGGATGCGGTGACCGGCCCTGCCACGGTGATTGAAGCGGTGGATGCCGGAAAGCGGGCCGCTCGATACATAGCGAAATACCTCCAGGGAGAAACCCTTCCCGCGGAATGGCAGGAAGAGCCCCCCATTGGAACCAACTGGGTGGAGATTCGGGACGACGAACCGACCCTTCATCGAATGAAGGCCCCCACCCTTCCTGTGGAGAAGCGACTTTCCGGTTTCGACGAGGTCAATCTTCTGGTGGATGAAGAGACGGCCAGGACCGAGGCGGGTCGCTGCCTCAACTGCGGGGGATGTTGTGAATGTTACGAGTGCGTCAAGGCATGCAAGGCCCAGGCGGTTACCTTTGAAACCCACCAACAGAAGGCTCAGACCGTTTCCATCGATGTGGGATCGGTAATATTGGCCCCAGGCTTCTCGCCGTTCGATCCCAGCCGGTTCGATACCTACCAGTACGCGAGCTTCCCGAATGTGGTGACCAGCATGGAGTTTGAGCGGATACTGAGCGCTACCGGTCCTTTTCAAGGCCATCTGTCCAGGCCTTCGGACCACAAAGAACCGTCCAAAATTGCCTTTTTCCAATGCGTCGGGTCCAGAGATATCAACCAATGCGACCACGCCTATTGCTCCTCTGTCTGTTGCATGTATGCCATCAAGGAGGCGGTGATCGCCAAGGAGCATGCGGCAGGTGATCTGGACACGGCCATCTTTTTCATGGATATGCGCACCCACGGAAAGGACTTTGACCGGTACTACAACCGGGCCAAGGATGAGGCCGGGGTCCGGTTCCTTCGCTCCAGGATCCACACCATCAACGAGGATCCTGAAACCCATGACCTGATCATCCAGTATGCCGATGAAGGGGGCGCGCTGAAGACCGAGACATTTGACCTGATCGTGCTGTCAGTGGGGCTGGAAACTCCCGGGTCTCTCGTGGACATGGCAAAACGCCTCGATATCGAATTGGACGCAGATCAATTTGTCAAGACCGGAAGCTTCCAACCGGTCGCCACCTCCCGCGATGGAATCTATGTGTGCGGTGCCTTCCAGGAACCCAAGGACATCCCCTATTCCGTCATGGAGTCCAGCGCCGCAGCCAATGAGACCAAGGGGATATTATCAGCCGCCCGGGGGACGATGGTCAAGGAAAAGACCTATCCCGAGGAACGGGATGTGTCGACACAAGCCCCCCGCGTCGGCGTCTTTGTGTGCAACTGCGGCACCAACATCGGCGGCATCGTGGATGTGCCCAAGGTGGCTGAATATGCCCGTACCCTGCCGGGCGTCGCCTACGTGGAAGAGAACCTCTTCACGTGCTCCCAGGATACCCAGGACAAAATCAGAGACGTCATCGAGAGAGAGGGTTTGAACCGGGTCGTCGTCGCCGCCTGCACCCCAAGGACCCATGAACCCCTGTTTCAGGAAACACTCAGAGACGCGGGGCTGAACAAATACCTCTTTGAAATGGCCAACATCCGGAATCAGTGTTCCTGGGTCCATTCCAAAGAGAAGGACAAGGCCACAGAAAAGTCCATGGATCTGGTGCGCATGGCCGTTGCCAGGGCACAGTTGATACAGCCCCTGCCTCAGCCAACCATTTCGGTGGACAACAAGGCCCTTGTCATCGGGGGCGGGATCACCGGCATGACCGCGGCCCTGGGTCTGGCCGACCAGGGGTACCACACCTACCTGGTCGAACAGTCGAAGGAATTGGGCGGAAATGCCCTGAAACTCATCGACACCTGGCAGGGAGAAGATATTGCCGGGAACGTGGCACACATGATCGAGAAGGTCACGAATCATCCCCTGATAGACGTTTACGCCGAGTCTTCGATCAAGACATCGGAAGGATTCGTAGGAAACTTCGAGACCACGATTTCAAAGAACGGTTCCGACCTGACGCTGAAACATGGTGCCGTGGTCGTGGCCGTGGGCGCCGAGGAATTGAGACCCACAGAATACCTCTATGGACAGGATGACCGGGTCCTGACCCACCTGGAGTTGGATGCCGCCATAAAGGAGGAATCCCCAAAGATCGCGGGGGCCAAGGCAGCGGTTTTCATTCAGTGCGTGGGATCGAGGGAGCCTGATAGGCCTTATTGCTCAAAGGTATGCTGCACCCACTCCGTGAAATCCGCCCTGCAATTGAAAAAAATGAACCCGGAAATAGACGTCTATGTCCTTTACCGGGACATCCGCACCTATGGCCAGAGGGAAGCCCTATACAGGGAGGCCAGGCGACAGGGCGTCATCTTTATCCGGTATGGTCTCGACCGGAAACCGACCGTTCTAAAGGGGACGGATGCCGTATCCGTCACGGTCAAAGACCCTATCCTGAACCGCGATATCCTCATCAACGCCGATCTGGTCATTTTGGCTTCGGCCATCGTGCCTCGCGACAATGCGGCCCTTGCCCAGATGTTCAAGCTGTCCCTCAACCAGGACGGCTTTTTCATGGAGGCCCATGCCAAGCTGCGGCCTGTTGAGTTCGCCACGGAGGGCATTTTCCTGGCCGGGATGGCCCATTATCCAAAACCGATCGAGGAGAGCATCGCTCAGGCCAAGGCAGCGGCCTCAAGGGCCTCTGTGGTGCTCTCGAAAGAACACATTACCGTTGAAGGGGTGGTCTCCCACGTCAATGAGGTCCTTTGCCGGGGCTGCGGCAAGTGCGTGGACGTTTGCCCCTTCAGCGCCGTGTCCCTTGTGGAGCGAGAAGGGGGCAAGACCGTTGCATTCGTGCAGGAGGCCCTCTGCAAGGGATGCGGCTCCTGTGCAGTGGCCTGCCCCACGGGCGCGGCATCCATATTCCACTACGACGATCAGGAAGTGCTGCGCATGGTGGAAGCGGCCCTGAATTGAGAATTGAATATTGAAGACTTGCTTATGTGTTCGCAGCCCCTGTGTAGCAGCTTAACATTCCTTAATATTTATTTCTCGATATTCGATTAAGGAGGTTTCATGTCACAAGAGTTTAGTCCAAAAATCGTCACCTTTGCCTGCAACTGGTGCGCGTATTCAGCCGCTGACCTTGCGGGCGTCAGCCGTTTTCAGTACCCGCCCAATATGCGGATCATCCGGGTCATGTGTTCGGGCCGGATCAACCCCAATTTTATCCTCAAGGCATTTCAGAAGGGCGCAGACGGCGTACTGGTGGCAGGGTGACACATCGGCGACTGTCATTACCTGGATGGTAATGTAAAGGCCGAGAAGATGTTCCATATGACCCAGGAACTGGCCAAAATTCTCGGCATTGATGCGGGAAGACTTCGCCTGGAATGGATCTCTTCGGCCGAAGGGACGCGCTTTGCCGAAGTCGCGAGAGAATTCACCGAACAGGTGAGGGCGCTCGGACCCTCAGCCCTGAAAGAGGCGGCCTGACAGACGGCCCCTCATCCTAATGAGAAGCGGCGAGACCGCATGATGTTACGAGGCGATAGGAATGACTGCAATAGCTGAACTGATTGACGTCACACAGACCTACTTCTGTCTTGACTGCGGGGTGTGCACGGGGTCCTGCCCTGTTGCCAGGGTGTTTCCCGATTTTTCCCCCAGACAGATCATTGAGCGTTCCCTGTACGAACTGGAGGCGCCTTCTGACGACACCATCTGGAGCTGCCTGACCTGTGCCCAGTGCAGCGTCCGGTGTCCTGCCAACATCGATTTCCCCGAATTCGTCCGCCTGATGCGGGACGAGGCCCATGCCCAGGGATTTGACGGGGTCCCGGCCCACAATGGCATGCTCCAGACCATTACCGCCATCCAGACAGGAGACGTTGTCCAGAACCGGAATTTCTGGGTTGAGGATGGAAAGACCGCCGAAACTGGAGATCTGTTCTACTTTGTGGGGTGCCGCCCCTATTTTGACGTGGTGTTCCGGGATATCGATGCCGGTTCCATCAACAGCGCCCGGAATGTGCTCAAGATCCTGAACGCCTGTGGGGAAACGCCGGTGGTGAGCAATGCGGAACGGTGCTGCGGACATGACGCCCTCTGGAACGGGGACGAGGAAAAGTTCAAGAAACTGGCTGAATTGAACCTCAAGACAATTCGTGATTCCGGGGCCAAACAGGTGGTTTTCAGTTGCCCTGAGGGATACTACACCTTCAAACACTTTTATCCCAAATACTTTGGCGAATTGGATTTCGAGCCCATCCATATTCTCGACCTTCTGGCCCGGAAGGTGGACGAGGGGATCATTGAATTTGAAGAAAAACAGGAACAGGTGACCTATCATGACCCCTGCCGGCTGGGAAGGCTGGCCGGCATCTATGACGCGCCCCGCAAACTCCTGAAGGCCATCCCGGGCATAGAGCTGAGGGAAATGCCCCGTTCCCGGGAAAACGGCGTATGCTGCGGCACTACCGGATGGATGAATTGCTCCAGTTGCTCAAAGGAAATCCAGATGGAGCGGCTCAAAGAGGCGAGCAGCACCGGCGCAGGCGTCCTGATAACGGCCTGCCCCAAGTGCCAGATCCATTTCCGGTGCGCCAAGGCCGCGTTTGACCTGGATATAGAAATCAATGATCTCTTTGATACGATCGCCGATCAGATCAAGGGATAGACATTCCACACGGAAGACCGCACCTGTGACGGTGCAGGCGGTTATACTATCGGAGGAAACAGATCGTGACGAAAGACGTACTGGTTATCGGAGGGGGGATCGGTTGCTTCCTGAACCACACATCAGGCCGGCGCCGCCATCGGATAGTGTAAGGATTGGGTATTGGCCGTCACTAAGTACGCGTGTTGCGGTATTCCACCCGCTGCCGCCGCTTGCGTCATAACGGCGGGTGCTAAGTCCGTATAGAC
>JAWOIH010000066.1:0-3312 GCA_046484725.1 Candidatus Desulfacyla sp.
TACCTTCTTTTTGCTCGGTTTCTCTTTTTTCGGTGCAGCCAGCTTTTCTGCCTTGATCCTGGCCATCTCTTCCGCCTTCTTTTCTTTCCCTTCGATGGCTCTCAACCGCTGACCCGTTTCTCTGATCTTGGCGCGCAATTTCCTGACCGTGGTATCCCTGGAAATCGCATCCGCGTCAAGGCCTTTCCCTGTCAATAGAGACAGTCGCTGTTCCAACTGCTCATCCCAGTAATGCCTCTGTTCCAACCTCGCTTCTTTCGCTTTTGATGCCATTTTTTACCCTTTCTTTCTGTTTGCGTATGCCGGTATTTTTGGTCGGATCGACGAAGGTCCTATCCACAGCTACGGGTTCGTGGACAGACCGCCATGCCATATCACGTTTCAGCATCAGGTTCCACCATGACCCTCGTGATGCCTGAAGGCTGCCCCCCCTCAAAGGCCCCCGAAACCGGAGGAACCCTTATAAGACATGGAAGGGATTCTGTCAAAACCATTCGTCGCCTTTGGCCCTTATGTATCAATAAATGAGACAATAGTAAATACCGATGTCCCGATAAACCTTCGGACCTTCGGGCGTCTGAACCCCTCAAACAAGATCCTTCAGGGCCGCCTCTATATCAGAAAATTGAAATCGAAATCCATACGTTAAAAGCCTTTTCGGAAAGACTCGCTGCCCCTCTAAGAGATTGGACCCAAACTCTCCTTTTATCATCTTGACGACAAAGCCGGGTACCGCGGGGAGGAGGGTCGGCCTTCCCATGGCCTTTCCCAGGGCATGGGTCAGGTTCCTGTTCCTGACCGGCTCAGGGGCTGTGCAGTTGATGGGACCGGAGAGGTTGTTGGTCGCCATCAGAAATAGATAAATATCCACCAGGTCCTTTTCATGTATCCATGAAACCCACTGGTTGCCGCTCCCTAAGGGGCTCCCTAACCCTTTCTGGAACAATGGCTTCATCTCGCCGAGGGCGCCGCCGCTTTTTCCCAGTACAATCCCGAACCTGCAGATAACAACCCTTGCCCCAAAGTCCTCGGCCCGGCTCGCCGCCGCCTCCCACTCACGGGTCACGGATGCCAAAAAATCATTTCCGGCCGGACTTTCTTCGTCCAACGACTCGTCTCCGTGGAAGCCATAATACCCCACGGCAGAGGTGCTGAGCAGGGTCGTTTTCATTTTCACCCCGCCGGACAACGCCTCCACCAAATGGGTCGTTGTCAGGATCCGGCTGTCCCGGATGACCTCCTTGGACTTTCGATCCCACTTTCTGAAGATGGACGCCCCGGCCAGATTGACGATGACATCGTGCTGCGGAACACTTTTCTGCCATGTCCCCCGCAGCGTTGGATCTCCCTCCAGATAGGACACGCCCTGTCCCGCCGCCTGAGCGGGTTCTGAAGGCGCTTTCCGCGTCAAAATAGTCACTTGATGACCCTGCTCGACGAGATGCTGCGTCAAGGTCGTACCCACAAACCCGGTGCCGCCGGTGATAAAGATCTTCATTTCCAGGCCCCCTTTCAGGATGGAACCGTAACGTCGTTGAGCCGCTGCGCTGTGCTTAACGCATCGCTTGAATATCTCTCGACATAGCCGCTGACGTCGAATTTTCGAGCCGTGTTTTTCGAACTCATGTAACGGATTTTGCCGAATACGGGTCGCTCCGGCCCCCATGCCCGGTCGTAACGGCCTAAGGTCCAGAAGATCCCGGAATAGGAATTGGGGTCCCGACCGTCCAGGGCGTAACGATTGTTCAACTCGATCATATTATGAAGGGCCTCTCTGGGGTGGGCGGTCCACTGAAGGATCTTTTTGCCCCACAGCATGCGCAGGTAGTTGTGGATGCGGCCCTCCCGGACCAGTTGTCTCTGGGCCGCGTTCCAGAGGGGATCATGGGTATCCGCCGATGCCAGCGTTTCCAGGGGGTAGAGCCAGGGTCGCTCGTCCGTCTCGTGGTCGGCCAGGGTTCTCAACGCCCAGGGCGGGAGAGATTCGTATCGGTCATAATCCGTCTGCTGCCAGCACATGTTGAACCCCAGTTCCCGCCAGGTGACGAGCTGATCCAGAAAGGCCTCGGCCGGTGCGCTCATGCCCCACCAGCCCGACCGGCCGCCGTCGGCCCGGGGCGAGATGCGATCGAAAAACCAGTTTTCCTTCTTCATGATCGCGTGGAAGATCTGGTGGACGGCGATGTGGCCGAAGTGGAGATAGGGGGAAAGTCCGCTGGTCGCCTCTACGCCAGGTAAATTCCGGTCCCGGTCGTAGACCGCAATGCGCCTTTCCAGGAATACCCGGAGCCTTCTTTCCGCTGCCCGGGCACCTCCCTCCCCCTTAATGATGCCGACCTGATGATCGATGGGCAATCGGGCCAGGGACTTTGCCGTACCGTTCAGGATACCAGAATCTGCCGGGGGCCATTTATCCCGCACATGCCTGGCGATCGCCTCAAGTCGCGGCAGGTGCAGTCCTCTCAGGGGAAAGGGACGGGGGTGTTCCGGCAGATATTGGGGAAGCGTCTTCTGGAGGAATCGCCGGAAGGCATAGGCCGTCGGGAACACCCGGTCTGCGGCCCGCATGGGAAGGAGCCCGTTGGCATCCACCAGTTCCATGAGTACCGATGTTTTTGCAGACGCTGAAGCGATCATTTTGGGAAGAAAGAAGGCAGGGAAATCGTCCGTTACCACTACGCACGCATCCCTGGCAAGGGTCTCGATAAGCCCCTTGCCCGCCTCCGGGCCGGATTCCACATAGGGATAATAAAGGAGGGTGTGCCCTTTGAACCGCTCCGCATTATCCGCCATCCCCCGCAGGATGAAATGGTGAAACCGGTCGCTGGCCCAGTCATACCCGCACCGGAGGGCCTCCAGGACCACCAGGGGTTTGCCAAGCGCTCTGGCCCAGTCAATGGCGCGATCCAGGCTGTAATTCCATCGGGCCCGGCGATTGGCGATCATCCAGTAGAGGACGAAGCGGCCCCCGGCATCAACCGGGCCGCGGTTCCCTTTTCGAACCCGCAAATCAGGTACAGAGCTTGTCAGATGCATCGCCTCCCCCCTTGCGCCTCACGCCTTGCGCCTTGTGCCTGATGCCTCACACCTCCTCAAAATACGCATCCGACAGCCCTTCCAGAAGCAAAAAGGAAAGCACCTTCACGGAAAATATCTCCGCGTCCCCATGTTTTACAAAATCCTTCAGGTAGGGATGGGCCGCTGTCAGCCTGGCCTCGACTGACGCCCGTTTTTTTCTGTCACGGATGGGCAGGAACTCCCCTTCAACGGTCAGGGCCTGTGCGTCAGGGGGTCTCTTGCCGGGATGATCCG
>JAWOIH010000089.1:0-4042 GCA_046484725.1 Candidatus Desulfacyla sp.
GGTTGCCGGATTCCTCGGCTTCATCGCCGGGATACGGGGGTTCTCCGGTGAGGCGAAACAGGCGCGCGTTCGAGACACCCTTGATCGCTGTTTTCTCTCGGATGTCCGGCATCAGACCATTAACACCCTCTCCAAAGGATACAAGCAGAGGGTCTGTTTCGCCCAGAGCATTCTCCACGACCCGGAATACCTTATCATGGACGAACCCACGGATGGTCTCGATCCGAACCAGAAACATGAGGTTCGCGCCATGATCCGGGACATGTCCCGGGACAAGGCCATCGTCCTTTCCACCCACATTTTGGAGGAGGTGGAACAGGTATGCACGCGGGTCATGATTATCGCCCGCGGTCGGATCGTGGCGGATGATACGCCCGAAGGGCTGAGGGAACGGTCGGCGCACCACGGGGCGATCTGCCTGACGGTCAGGAAGCAGGATGGAAAGCGCCTGACGGATGGGATCGGGGACTTGCCTGAGATCGATCGAAGCGAGATGGTGAGTGAGAGCGAAGTCGATATGACGCTCCGTCTCTTTCCGAAGGAAACCGCTTCTCTGAGCGACAGCGGGGTGGATCGGGTTGTCCGGCGCCTGTTGGAAAAGGGATTTTCTGTTAAGACATTTTTTGTGGAAAAGGGCCGGTTGGATGAGGTCTTCCGGATGGTCACCCGGCCGGATTTGTCAACGACGGACCGGGTTTGATAATCGGCTGCTTTAACACGATCTGAACGGGGCAACTATGAATGATTTTGTAAGGAACACTTCGGGGATCCTGATGCGGGAATTCGGCGGTTATTTCGGGTCGCCGGTGGCCTATGTCTTTATCGTCATCTTTCTGATGCTGTGCGGATTCTTCACCTTTTCCCTGAGCCATTTCTATGAGATCGGCCAGGCGGACCTGCGGATTTTCTTTGAGTGGCATCCCTGGATATTTCTCTTTTTGGTACCTGCGGTGGGTATGCGGCTGTGGGCCGAGGAACGCCGGACCGGGACCATCGAACTTATCCTGACCCTGCCGGTCACCCTTGTGCAGGTCATTGCGGGAAAATTCCTGGCTGCATGGCTGTTCATCGGGGTGGCGCTGATCCTGACCTTTCCCATGGTCCTGACGGTCCTGTACTTAGGCGATCCGGATATGGGGGCCATTGTGTGCGGGTATTTCGGCAGCTTTCTCATGGCCGGGGCCTACCTGAGCGTGGGCTGCATGACCTCCGCCATGACGCGGAACCAGGTGATCAGCTTCATCCTTTCCGTGGTCGTCTGCCTGTTTCTGGTCCTGGCCGGGTGGCCGCCGGTAACGGATGCCCTGACCGGATGGGCCCCTGCCTGGCTGGTGAATGTGGTCGCCGGATTCAGCTTCATGCCCCATTTCGCGTCCATGGAACGGGGGGTTGTGGACCTGCGTGATCTTGTCTATTTTGGTTCCGTCATATTTTTCATGCTTTTTGCAAACGGTGTGATCCTGCAGAACCGCAGGGCAAACTGAAGGAGGCGCTGACAATGGCAACGGGGAAAGGGTATGATTATAAGAAGGCGCTCGTATCGGTTACGGGATTAGCGGTCCTGTTCCTTGTCCTGATCTTTGTCAACCTGATTGCATCGTATGCGACGATTCGATGGGATGCCACCGAAGACAACGCCTACTCCCTTTCAGATGGGACGCGGCACATCCTTGACACCATGACGGAACCGGTCACCATCAAGTTTTTCTACTCCAGGAGCAATCCCGACATCCCGGCCAACATCAAGGTGTATGCCAAACACGTGGAAGATTTTCTCTCCGAATACCGGCACGGGGGAAAGGGCCGGATCAGGGTGGAGATGGTGGATCCGAAACCCGACTCGGATGAGGAGGAATGGGCCCAGAAATACGGTGTCGAGCCCATGAGGACGCCGGGAGGGAAGGTCTATTGCGGCCTGGTCTTTCTTTCTGCGGACCGGGAAGAGGTCATCCCATGGCTGGATCCGAGCAAGGAGCAGATGCTGGAATACGACCTTACCAGCATCATCCAGGGCCTTCAGACAACGGAAAAAAAGGTGGTCGGCATCATCAGCAGTCTTCCGGTCTTCGGGACCAAGGGAAGGGCTATGCCGGGCCAGGCTCCGGGAGAGGAATGGCTCTTTATCACGGAGATGAAGAAGATCTATGATGTCCGGGAAATCAGTCCGCTGGTCCCGACCATCGATCCGTCCCTGGATCTCCTCATGGTTGTGTATCCAAAAAACATCAGCCCCCAGTTGGAGTACGCGATCGATCAATATGTCCTCTCGGGCGGGAACGCCCTTATCTTCGTGGACCCCCTGTGCGTTTCAGACCGGGAACAGGGGCAGCAGCAGTTCATGCGATCTTCGGGCGCTTCCCTGGATAAGGTCTTCAAGGCATGGGGCATATCGATGGATCCGGCCAAGGCCGTGGCCGATTTCGGTCAGCCGACCCGGGTCAGGACCGGGAGCAACAGCACGGAAGACAACCCCCTGATGATATCGGCCAGGGGCGAGGTTTTCAATCGTAAGGACGTTGTCACCGCAGGTCTCGAGAGCATGCTCTTCCCCGTGGCCGGGGCGATTGAGAAGACGGGCGGCATGGACCATGAATTTGAGCCGCTGGTGGATTCGAGTACCAACGCCGCCCTGACGGATGCCTTCAATGCCTTTCTGGGCGTGGAGGCCGTCAAAAAGGGGTTTGTCCCGGCCGGGAAGTCATTCAACCTTGTGGTGCGCGTTCGAGGGACGTTCAGGACCGCCTTTCCCGAAGGCCGTCCCAAGACGGAGGACCCTGAGGCCAAACCCCCTGAGGCGCTGAAGGCCCCCCATCTCAAAGAAGCGAAAAAGGCATCGACCCTTATCATTGTCTCTGATGCGGATATGCTGGCCGACCAGTTTTATGTGCAGCGGGGTAATTTTTTCGGCCTGCCTATCTCGGAGATGTTCAACGACAACCTGAACTTTTTTTCCAATGCCGCAGAGATTCTCACAGGGAGCGACGATCTCATCGGACTCAGGTCCCGGGGAAAGCTGGAAAGGCCCTTTAAAGCGGTCCTGGAACTGAAGCGAAAGGCCCAGGAACGCTGGCTGTCAAAGGAAAACGACCTCGTTAAACAGATAGAGGAGACCAATCAGAAGCTTCGTCAGCTTGAGCAACAGAAGGACGGATCCCAGAAAATGATCATCAGCCCTGAGCAGGAGGCAGAGGTCGTTCGGTTCAAGGAGGAGCGGCAAAAGATCAATCGGCAACTGAAAGAGGTTCGAAAAAATCTGCGCTCCGAGATCGAGAACCTGGGCGCGACACTCAAGGGGATCAATATGTTCCTGATGCCGCTCTTGGTTTCCATTATAGGAATTGTCTTTGCCATCTATAAACAGAGGAAGATCAGGAGAAAATGAAGCCGAAGACACTTGTGATACTGTTGGTCATTCTGGTGGTCCTTGCAGGGGCGGGGGCCCTCCTCATCCATTCACGGGATACGCGGTCATCATCGGGAGAAATGGGCGCGTACCTTCTGGAGAAGCTTCCGGTCAATGATATTGCTTCCATTGTCATCAAGACGCCGACTTCTGCTGTTTCTTTAAAAAGGGCGGCCGATTTCTGGATCGTGGAAGAGCGTTTCGGCTACCCCGCGGATTTTGCCAAGCTCTCCCTGTTTGTGAGGACCCTCAAGGAGGTCAAGGTAGGACGGAAATTCGACGCCTCGGACAAGGTCCTGAAACGTCTTTCTATAAAATCGCCTGAAGACGCCGATGCCCTGGATGAAGAGAAGGGGACACGTGTCCGGATGACAGACGCCAAGGGGAACCTTCTTCTCGACATGGTCTTGGGTAAAACCAGGGCCAAGGACCCCCAGAAAGGCCCTCCGGACGGCCGGTACGTGAGGGTGGGGGAGGCCCCTGAGATCTATCTGATCGATAAGGTTTTGTCCTCTTTTGAGGGCGGAGCGGCCGAATGGCTGGAAAAGAGCCCGGTCCGGGTCGATGCCGGGGAGATCCAAAAAATTGCCTGCCTGGGACCCGGCGAGACCCCTGTGCGCTATCTGTTTGAGCGTCCTG
>JAWOIH010000103.1:0-14756 GCA_046484725.1 Candidatus Desulfacyla sp.
GCATGCCGGCGCTCAGCCTGCCCGCCGGCACCGCCGAAGTCCTGTCTTGGTTAAATGACAGAGACAGACCAAGGGCCGCCCGATTTACATGGTGCCCGCAAACAACATGTCTGCGGGCAACACATCCATCATGCGAGGGTATTTTCCGGCCAGCCCTTCTGGATGTCGTAGTCCTCGGCCGCCTCGATGGCGGTCAGGGCCTGAATGGCGGCCTTATGATCCCACGAGGCCTTGTAATTGGCATAGATCCAATCGGTCATGGCAGCGTGAAAGGCAAGCACGTCCGCCTTTGTCATGGGGATGTTCTTATTATCCGATGTCCGCCAGGCAAAACCGTCCGGCAATGCAGCGTCGGCCGCGCTCATTCTGGCCGCGACGGCGGTCAGGTTGCAGCGGCTCCTCTCACTGCTGTCAAAGGCGTTTCCGCGGAAGAGGATTCCCCCCTCTATCTTTCTGGCGCGCAGGGCATTGACCTGGCCGCACCGTTTCTGAACCACCTCATCCAGGGTGATCAGGATATCATGGATCACGGCCATGAGGACCTCAGGCTCGATCGGCTTTTCCAGGAATGCATCGGGTCTGGAATCGATGAACCGGTTCAACACCTCTTCTGTGGGTTTTTCGCCCAGTGATTCAATATCCTCATGGAAATCGCGCAGTTCGGCCAGGTGCTTCAGAAAACCGCCCTCGCCGGTGAGAATGATGACGGGGATCTCCCGGTATTGAGGCGATTTCTTGAGTTCGTTGAATACAAATATACCGCTTTTTTTGGGCATCCGCAGGTCCAGAAGGATCAGCCCGGGGGAGACCTCCGCCACCTTGGCAAGCCCTTCTTCACCATCAGAGGCGCTGTGGATGTCGTTAAAACCGTTTTCTTCCAGTATGGTGGTCAGATAACGGACATTTTCGTTTTCATCATCAATGATCAAGACCCTTGTTTTTTTCATGATTCCCTCCTTAAATAAATGTTAGATCGAGAATTCCCTTTTCTTGACAATCGCTCTTTCCAATGTTACGAGACAGTAGAGCGGCGTTGATGCTTCACGGGTTCACGGTGAACCAATGAATGCCTGCCGTTTTGGATGAACATCCCGACCCGTCCCATGTTGCGACAACCCGCAGGGGCCGTTTTTATCGCCGTCACATGTCCATTGCATATCCGTTGATTACCATATCGGTCACGGCCGTCCTTGCCCTGGAGTCATACCGGGTAAGGATTGGATCTGTCTGGATAACGGGCAATCTCCTCTTCAGGGCCCAGTCTTCCGGCCGGGACCTGCTGAGGGGGATGGAGCGCTGGGCGCGCGCCGTTGATGCCGTTGGCCGCGGCTATGTCCTCTACCCGGCGGACCACCCTAAAGCGGCACGTCTGGTGATCCAGCCCCTGGACAGCCGCTACTGCTTTGAGGTGTTTCCCGCCCAACTCGATATGGGGCCGGAAACGGCACCCGAGATGGAAATCCAACGATCCCAGGGTTCTGAGCAACAGCCCCGATGCCGACCTGCCGCACGCTCCCTCAATCCCTAAATTTTTTAATCTATATCCTCAATCCGTATTGTAAAGGTCGAGCCCTTCCCTGGCGACGATTCGATTGAGATGTCCCCCCCGTGCTCCGTTACCAGTTTGTCTGTCACGCACAGGCCCAATCCTGTGCCATGGCCGTCTTTGGTGCTGAAAAACCGGGAGAAGAGTTTGCTCCGGATCTCTTCAGTCATCCCCACCCCATTGTCCGCGACAATAAACAGGAGTTCTCCCCTGCCCCTTTTCACCCGGACGTCAACCCCAGGGCTTTCGCCGGCCGGATAGGAGCGTTCCCTGCACGCATCCACGGCGTTGGAAACGAGATTCAAGAGGGCGCGGCCGATGGCCTCGGGATCCAATTTCACCAAAGGCCCCTCCTCCCCGCTGCAAGACATGCGGATCCCTTCCTGTTCCGCAGCGGTTGCAACCAGGTCAACGGTTTCCCGAGCCAGTTTCAGAGGATCCGTGGGGATCCGCACCGGCTTTCTGTCCCGGCAATAGCTGAGCATGTCCAGACTGAGCCTGCCGATCCGTTCAATCCCCTTCTGGACAGTTCCCCAGCCCTCCTGCACCAGTTTGTCATCCTTTCGCTTCAGACCCACGTTCAGCATGTAGGAACCGCCCTTGAGTCCATTGAGAACGTTTTTGATGCAGTGGGTAATCCCTGCAACGGTTTCCCCCACAGCGGCCAGGCGTTCCTGGTCCATAAGCTGCCGGCGCAACCGGTTTTCTTCGGTGACATCCCTGCTGATCCCAACGGTTCCCAATACGCGGCCCTCGCTGTCTCTCAGTTGTGACAGGGAAAGGCTGATTTCCATGTCATTGCCGGCCTTTGACACGAGCGTCGCAGGGAAGTTGTTGACCGCACCTTGCGCCTTTACCTCGGCCATCAGCTTTTTGCGCTCGTCCGGGATCTTCCACAATGTGTCAATGCCGGCGCCGATGATCTCATCCCGGCTGTATCCCAGCATCCGCTCCCCTGCAGGATTGAAGGTGACGATGCGGCCTTTGAGATCGGTGGTAATGATCATGTCGGAGGAATTGGCCAGGATGTTTTCCAGATATTCCTTGTTCTGTCGCACCGCTTCCTGAAGCTCGATTTCCTCGGTCATATCCCTTGCCATAATGGCGAACGACACCATGTCTCCCTGGTCGTTCAGAATGGGGAAGCGGACGGTATGGAAGTGAAAGGTCTGTCCGTTGACCGTCATTTTCTCATTAAAAAAGAGGGTTCGTTTCTGATCAAGGACCTTTTGATCGTGGGCCGCCATGGCCTTGGCCAGAGGGGCCTTGAATATCTCGGCATCGGTCTTTCCGATGGCCGCCTCGCGGGGCATTCCGATGTAGTGCACCGTGGCAGGGTTGGCATAGAGGTAACGGCCTTCGAGGTCCTTGATGCAGATAATATCCTGGGTCGACTCCAGGAACTGCCGGAGTTTCTGCTCGCCCTCCCGCTGCACCTGCTGCTTTTCCGTCTCAATCTGAACCAGGTCCCACAACAGGCGGGCCCCCCGGTGGTCGATGGAGCTGATATCCAGGGGTTTGGTGCGAATGAGTTCCGCCCGCACCTCGGTGGACCCGGTCAGTTCAATGAGGAGATTTAATCCGGGGATCTCATACAGCTTCTTGAAATCGTTGGTGGTAAAGATCCCCATCTCCTGGGCTCGGGTGATGCCCGGGGCCGTGGGGATCCGATCGGCAACGCCCACGATCTCCATGTTCAACCGGCTGAGCCGTTCCTGGCTCAACAGGATCAGGAGGTCGTCACAGGCCTTGCCTCCGCCGATAATGGCAGCCTTCAGCGGCACCCGGGACTGGGCCCCTCTGCGAATCACCGAGGACGTGGCGATATCCCGGTTTGAATCTCTATTCGGGTCCACTCGTTTTTACCTCCCCATCCAAACGTCCAGGCGCCGGACGGATCTCTGCCCGTTACCGTACCCGGCAGTTTACCCCTTTTCACAACCGGCCGTCGCTTGAAACGACGGTCCTGTATAAGCCCGGACGCGCCCGCCATGGCGTCGTTTACATCAGGGGTGATGACCGCTTTTCGCATCCGGTTCTTGACGAACATGGGTATGCCTGCTTTTTTGAGTGAGTTCATGAGAGTGTAACATCTCAATAACTGGGGGTAAACCGTCTGGATTCCGGCCTTCGCCGGAATGACGAAACAACCCAACCCCCCGTCATTCCGGCGAAGGCCGGAATCCAGGAAGTCTTCGGAGAAAGTATTCACCCCGGTTTATTGAGAAGATACATGAGAGTTGGCCCACTTTATCCTAAAATCATGCAAGATGTCACTCGGAAATCGTAAACAATGATGAGTTTGGCCTGTCGGATCTCAGAATTTTCCGGCCTGTGCGGTCAGGCGTCAGGTGCCAGGCGAAAGGAGAGACAGGGACGCACGGCAATCAGTCCGTGGTTTGTCATTCGATTCGCAGATTGCAGGGCAGCGCACGGCGGACAGAGGGTCCGGGCGACCCGGGCCCGGCCGAGACGCTCACACTGCGGCAACTCAGGTTTTGACGACCCTCAGGAAAGATGTTAGAATATATTTTCAGTATCTTTGAACCGCAGCGGCTTGCCATGGCATGGATTCTCTCCCAGGAAAGGATGGCGTTTAATGAGTTTTTCGGACATGCTCCTCCCCGGCGAAATTGTGGAAGGGCTTGATACGGAGGTCTTCGGCAGAAAGGAGATCCTCCATTTCGAGGAGACAGACTCCACCAATGCCAGGGCCAGGGAACTGGCTGACCGGGGGGCCCCCGAAGGGACCCTGGTGGTGGCCGAAAGGCAGACACAGGGAAGAGGCCGGAAGGGGAGAATCTGGTTTTCGCCTCCCGGCGCCGGGATTTACGCCTCCCTCATCCTGAGACCCTCCATGCCCTCCCATGAGGCAACGAGGATAACCTTTGTGACCGCGGTCGCCGCGGCCGAGGCCCTTCTCCATCTGACGGACTTGAATGTGAGGATCAAATGGCCCAACGATATCCTTGTCAACGGAAGGAAGGTTGCCGGCATCCTGACGGAAATCAGCACGGAAGGGCGGGCTGTGGATTACGCCGTGGTCGGCCTGGGGATGAATGTCAACACCCCGGGCTTTCCGGACGACATCAGCGAGAGGGCCACCTCCATTTTGATCGAAACAGGGAAACGGTTTCCGAGGACGGATCTCCTCAGAGAATATCTGAGACGGCAGGAGGCAACCCTCAGACGGTTGCGGACCTCCGGGTTTGAACCGATTCTAAGGCGTTGGAAAGGGCTGGCGGACACCATCGGCAAGGAGGTCCGGGTCGAGATGACGGATAGGACCCATGTCGGATGGGTTGAGGATATCGATTCGGAAGGCGTTCTTATTCTTAAAGACAGGAAAGGGGTATCCCACAGGATCGTGTCAGGCGATGTCGTCTTCCTGTGAGTCATGCACATGAAACAGAAGGGACTATCCCCTCGGGGGATGATTTATGCGTCGATCTTCGGCGCTGTGACCGCGGCAGGGGCCTATTTGATGATACCCCTGCCTCCGGTGCCCATTACCCTCCAGACCTTTTTTCTCTATGTGGCCGCAGCCCTCCTGGGGGGCCGGCTGGGGGCATTGAGCCAGGTGGTGTATCTTCTGATCGGGATCATCGGGCTTCCGGTTTTTTCAGGCGGCAAGGGAGGGTTGGGGGTCTTGATCGGGCCGACGGGCGGTTACCTCATAGGATTTGTTGCCGGGGCCTATGTCATCGGCAGATTGGTGGAGATGAGAAGAGAACCGGGGCCTGTCTGGTTCGCCCTCGCAATGGGTGCGGGTACGGCCGTGATCTATTTGCTGGGCGTGATGCAGCTGATACTGATTGCGAGGTTTTCCATGAACCAGGCGATGACTGTGGGGGTCCTCCCCTTCCTGATCGGGGACGCCCTCAAGATCGGGGTCGCCGTCCTTATAACCGTTAAATTAAGGAGTCGGTTAGGGGCCCACGAATGGAAGGTCCTGCGGGGGTAGCCCTGCATGCGCATCTCGAAACCGATTCTCTCGGCCCCTTGGGTGGGGTTGATATGTTGTCTTGGCATAAGAGGTTAACATGAAACGAATCCTTTTAAACATGCTGATCTGTCCCGCCTGCCTTCCGGATGAAACCGCCCTCGACAGCAGGATCATCGAGGAGCAGGGGGAAGATATCCTGGAGGGTTCCCTATCATGCCCTCAATGCGGCACTATCTACCCGATTCAAGACGGCATCGCGTTCCTGGACCCGGCATCGCTTGAAAAGGGGGCGATACGGGATTCCAAATATGAGACGGCCCCGGTCCTGTCATCCTACCTGTGGAGCCATTACGGGGATATCCTGGGGGATCCGGAGGCAACCCCTGCCTACCGTGAATGGGCGGATCTGATGCGTGCCCATTCCGGAATGGCCATTGACGCCGGATCTGCAGTGGGGCGTTTTACCTTTGAAATGAGCTTGAAGAGCGACTTTGTCGTCGGCGTGGACAATTCGACGTCCTTTATTCGATGCGCACGGAAGTTGATGATGGATCGGCGCATGAAAATCGATTTGAAAGAGGAGGGAGATCTTGTCAGGGAGGCAGTCCTCACCCTTCCCGAGGCATGGGACCGCCGCAAGGTGGAATTTATTGTGGGAGATGCCCAGTCCCTGCCCTTTCCAGCCGGGGCTTTTTCATCCCTTGCCTCCCTGAATCTCATCGATAAGGTCCCGGTCCCTGTCTGGCATATGAAAGAGATGCATCGCCTGGCCGGCGAAAGGGGCGCCCAGTTTCTTGTTTCCGACCCCTTTTCCTGGTCCCAAGATGCGGCGGATCAGGAAAACTGGCTGGGCGGGACCGACAGGGGGCCGTTCTCCGGAAGGGGAATGGAGAATATCGTTGCGCTCCTCACAAACGAGAGGAATGGGTGGCCGCCTCCATGGGAGATTGAAAAGAGGGGGCACATCTGGTGGAAGATACGGACCCATGCCAATCACTTTGAACTCATCCGAAGCTGTTTTGTGAAGGCGGGCAGGGATTGAGGAATTGAGGAATTGAGGAATTCTTTATGAAAAAAGATACCGTGTGTCGCCTCTGTTCGTCGTGCTGTCCTGTTGAAGCGGTGTTGGAAGACAACCGGCTGGTAGCCGCTGTGAGAAAATCCTCTTCTCCTTCGGGGGAACGCTCTGCCTGCCCAAAACTCAAGGCAGCGGCCGACATTGTCTATTCCCCGGACCGGTTGAAAAAGCCCCTTGTGAAGGCGCCCGGGGATGGCGCCGGTTTCAGGGAGGCCTCGTGGGACGAAGCCCTCGATCTGGTTGCCGACCGGTTTCAGTATTTCAAAAAGGCCTATGGCGCGGAATCCGTATGCTGGTTGCGGGGGATGGCCGCGGACTGGGGCGCGCCATGGGATTATGTCAACCGGCTCATGAACCTTTTCGGCTCGCCCAACGCCATCGGGAACGGGTCTGTCTGCCATGTGGCGCGCGAAATGGCCCATGTACTCACCTATGGGGCCATGACGGCTTCGGACCAGAAACATTCGGGATGTATGATTGTCTGGGGAAAAAATGACCAGGACACCAACCCGGCCGCATTCGAAGGGATCCGCCATGCAAAGGACCGTGGCGCCAACCTCATCGTCATAGACCCGGTCCGCACCGAACTGGCGGCCATGGCGGATATCTGGCTCCAGATAAAACCGGGCTGCGACGGCCTGCTGGCCATGTCCATGATCCACGAAATCATATCCAATGGGCTTTATGACCGGGACTTTGTCGAAAAATGGACCGTCGGATTTGACTCCCTGAGAAAGGCGGCAGCCGCATATCCGGCCGAAGCCGTTGCCCCGCGCATCTGGCTGGCCCCGGATGCGATCCGGGCCGCCGCCCGTCTGTATGCCGCCCGGGGGCCGGCCTCCATTATTGAGGGAAACGGTCTCGACATGCAGCTCAATATCTTTGACAACACCCGGGCGGTCTGCTTTCTGAGGGGACTCACCGGGAATCTGGACAGGCCCGGCGGCGATCTGATCCCCCAGCCGATTCCGGTGAGAAATATTCAAATGAAGGATCGTCTTTCCGGAGATGTCCGGCCGATCACCTGCGACTATCCCCTGTTCAACGAGTTCCACGCGACCTGGGGCCGGCATGTCCAGTCCTGCGTGATCGATGCCATCCTGGATGAAAAACCTTACCCCGTCAAGATGCTGGTGGTCCAGTCTGCCAATCCGGCGGTGACCATGACCGACTCCCGCAGGGTGATGCAGGCCCTTGAACGGGTCGAATTCCTGGTGGTCATCGATCCGTTCATGACCCGGACGGCGCAATTCGCCCACGTGGTCCTCCCCGCAACGAGTTGCTTTGAAAAGACCCAGTTGAACCGGGCCTTTCTGCGCAACAACCCGGTGGTCCTCCAGAACCAGGTGATCGGCTGGGTGGGCGAGAGTTGGCCCGACTGGAAGATCACCTTTGAGCTGGCAAGGAGGCTGGGGCTGGAAAAGGAATTCCCCTGGCAGAGCGCAGAGGAGGCCATCGATTATCAGTTGGCGCCTGCGGGCGTCACCGTCGATATGTTGCGAAAAAACCCTGGCGGGATCCGCGTGGAGGAGATCGCCTATGAAAAATACACAACCCGGGGATTTGATACCCCGTCAGGCAAGATGGAGTTTTACTCCAGGACCCTTGAAGAAAATGGATATCCCCCGGTCCCCTCCTTTGACGGAGATGCGGAGAACCGAATCAGCTTTTACGACCGGCGAAACGAATTCCCTCTGCTGGGCATCAGCGGCGCCCGGTCACGCTGCTTCACCCATTCCCAGTTCAAATTCGTCCCATCTCTTTTAAAACACGAGAAGGCGTGCGTCATCGATATCCATCCCGAGGATGCCCGCGAAAAGGGGATCTCCGATGGAGACACGGTCAGGGTGGAGACGCCTCGAGGTCATATCACGATGAAGGCGAGGATTTCGGATGTGGTTCATCCCGGCGCCATTCGCATTGCCTGGGGCTGGGGCGAGTTCAGCCCCGACTACAATCTCAACAACCTGACCGATGATGACCATCGAAGCAGGGTCACCGGGACCCCGTCCAATCGGAGCTTTATGTGCAGGATAACAAAGGTGAGTCCCTGACAGGATGAAAAAAAGGCCGCTCCGAAAAGCGGCCTAACTACTTGATTTATCTATGGTAGGCACGAAGGGATTTGAACCCTTGACCCCTACCGTGTCAGGGTAGTGCTCTCCCCCTGAGCTACGTGCCTATAAGTTTTCGATGTTTACCATTCCATGCAGGATATGTCAAGACGTATCTTCAATGGACAGGAATTCTCATGTGGGCTTCTGTACGGATTTGATAGGGGCATGAGCACCTGGAATCGCCTCACGGCGACACTGCAAACGGGATATGTGGGGCATCTCAATTGAAAAATGAGAATTGCTGAAGCACTCTATTTGGATTTGAAAAAGTCGGGCAGAGGCGTTATGATGGCAAAAAAGGGAAAGGGAGGGTTGCGATGAAAAGAATCCTTTTATTTGCGGTATATGTGGCTGTGGCGGGACTTTTTTTGTCCCCGGCCTATGGGGCGGAATCCCTATGGGTTGCATCCGAGGGGGCGAAACTCAAGGCCGATCCTTCGGCATCGTCCGGGACCGTCTCAGAGCTTCCCGTGGGGACGGCGCTTGAGGTGTTGAAATCGGAAAACCGGTGGTACCGGGTTCGCATCGCCTCCGGTAAGGAAGGCTGGATCTACCGGGGCAAGGTCGCGGATGCCCCTCCTCAAAAAGAGGCCCAGGATACGGCAAACCTGTTTTCAGGGATGCAGGCGAGCGGCATCAGCGCGGATGAGGCCCACACCTCCCGGAGCATCCGGGGGCTGTCCAAAGAGACCGAGCAGTATGCGAAGCAGCGGGGGACGCCCGAGTCCTATAAAAAGGCCTTGGACGAGGTCCTGGCCATGAGGGTGACTCCCAAGGACTTAGAGGTTTTTCTACGCAACGGAAAGATCGGAGAGTACGCACCATAACCGCATGGACATCCCACCCTGTCGCGGTGGGTTTCTGAACGGAGAGGAAAAATGACAAAAAAAATCTTTGTGATGTGCATGCTTGCCTGCTCAGGGTCGATGCTCTGCCTTTTCGGCCCTCCGGCTGCCGTTGCCGGGGAGTCTTTCGATCAACCCGTCCGCCTTGCAGGGATCTTCGATAAACTGATGGATCCCAAATCAAAAGAGAGCCAGATCCTCCAGGGCGTTGGTTCCATCCTCGGGTCGACTTCGGAACTCGACTATCCGTCTGAGCGGACGATTGGCGAAAGTCTTGCGCTGGAAGGGTTCCGGCGCTACGGCATGCCGGTCAAGGATGCCAACCTTCAGAAATACATCAATCTGGTGGGAAACGCCGTGGTCCGCAACTCGCTCCGGCCGGAGATTCCCTACGCCTTCGTGGTGGTGGACAGCCCCCTCCAGAACGCCTTCAGTTGTCCCGGCGGGATCATCTTTATCAGCGCGGGCCTCTTGAAGACCATCCGGGATGAGGCCCAGTTGGCCGGCATCCTGGCCCATGAGGTCGCTCATGTGGGACACAAACACGCCCTTAAATCAATACAGCGGGCCCAGTTTTTTCAGGGGGTGGGCAAGATAACCTCAGCGACCATGAAGGGGGAGAAGGGGAAGGAATTTGAAAATATGATCGGGAGCCTCCAGAACACCCTTTTCGACAAGGGGCTGGACCAGAACATGGAATTCGAGGCCGACAGGAGCGCCATGGAAACGGCCTACCGGACCGGCTATGACCCCGAGGGTATCATCGAGGTGCTTCGAGAACTGAAAAAGATCGAGGCACAATCAAAGAAACAGGGCTCCTGGTTTTCCACCCACCCACCCCTGAACGAGCGGATTCGAAGATGTGAGGCGGAGATGCGCCAATATCCCGACGCCAAGTCCCTGGCCCGACTCGCGGACCGATACAAAAAAGTGAACCCCTGAACCTTTGAACCCCTTATGAGGTCTATTTTGGACGCAGCGGCAGGTGAGGCACCCGGATACCTTCAGGCATATTACGATTTCAGGGAATCGGTCGATTTTACACAGGGCGGGTTCCTGCCGGACCTTGACAATCTCATCTGGTATCTGCTCATCGGCGTGCCCCCGGTCCCTGCGGACGAGGATGATTCGGAAGAAGGAAAGCTCGCGGCCCTGGACCAGCGTCTGAATATCCTGAAGGCGGTATTCGTGGAGCTGAACCGGAACATGCCCGACCCCTTTCTGGATCAAGGCCTCGGCATCTATGACAAGGCAGGGGCAAGCGCCCGGGATATGATCCGAGAGAAGTGCCTCAAGTGATCTAACGCGGGCCACGCCCGCAACCCAATGGTGGATAGGTTCAGGGTTCAGGGGTTCACGCTTCAGAGGTTTGACGAGCAACCAGCAACCTGTCTTTTAAGCTCAACAAACAAACCCAATAAACCCAACAAGCCCAACAAACCCTATCACCCGTCAGCCAAACGATACGTTTCCCCATGTTCCAGGTGCACCAGCCGATCGGAGAGCCCTGCCCTGTCCAGTTCCCGCCTCAGTTCCACCGGAGGAAGGTAGACCGGTTCGTCGCCCAGGCGGAAGGTGCCCCAGTGGACGATGAGGAGTTTTTTGGCCCGGAGTTCCTGAAAGGCCTGCACGGTCTCCTGCGGGTTTATGTGACTCGGGCCCATGAACCAGCGGGGTTCATAGGCCCCCAGGTTGAAAATGGCCAGGTCGATGGAAAAGGCGTCTTCGATCTCGGCGAAACGGTCGAAATAGGCCGTATCGCCTGCGATATAGATGGTGGGACCGGCCGCGGTTTCAATGAGAAAGGACCCCCACAGGGCGGTATTGGGGCCGGTCAGGGGGTTGCGCATGGTCCAGTGATTGCAGGGAAGGAGCGTGATCTTACGCTTACCGTCTTCAAAAGAATCAAACCAGTCCAGAGGCGTCCGTCGCCTCATCTCCAGGTCGTCAAAGATATCCTCATATCCCAATGGGCTGATCAGGTGGGTGTCTTTGTCCAGGGCGCCTAAGGACATTGTGTCCAAATGGTCGTAATGACCATGGGTGATCAGCACATGGGTCGGACGCGGCATCAGGGCCATATCCGAAACAATGGGGGTGTAATCCTTTATGAACCAGGAGAGATCGAAAAAGATCGGGTCCACCAGGAGGTACTGATCCAGGTCCTTTATCATGATCCCGGAGTGCTTGATAAACGTAATGGAAAGCCCGTTGCCCTGCCGGACGGATTCCCAGTCGATGGACACAGGGACCACCCGCTCCCGCTCATAATCCTCCCTGAACCGGTTCTCGCTGAAGAGCTTCCACTGAAGGATCTCCCAGAGGTTCTTGCTGCCCGCCTCCCCGAAGGGGTTGATAAAGTGATCGTTGCCGTGATGGAGCCTCCTTCGGGCGATTTCCCTGAGGCTGAGGCCCTTGAACCGGTCGCCCGGCGGGACCCCATCGCCATCGGCCCCGGCCCTGGCCGGTCTGGGAAGCGGAAACCATGAAAGGAGCTGGGTTATAAGGATCATTTTGCCCCATTGAAAGAGTCGCTTTATAAGGTTTCGGCGGGTCATCAGGTTCCGGGTTTCTCGGATTCAGGGTTCATTATAGAACATGGCATTGAGTTTCGCGTTTTCGCCTTGAAAGGCCGCATCAACCCGTTTCAACAGGTTTGTTTTGGTTTGGGATACGTTGACGATCATGGCGGACTTCTTATATGAAAGTTCGGGTTCGAAGGTTGAGCGTTCAAAGGTTTGCTATCGTCTCTGATTGATCAAAGCGGCTCCAGGCGAGAGGCGGCTTCCTCACCAAAAATGACAGGATGGACCCATCATATCTGTTCAGACCGGGTAGGTCAAGATCTGATCCAATGGCTCCTTGTAGCCCTCCCCATCGTTGTTTTCCAGCATTGACGACAGCAGGATTTTTGGCAGGGCGCCGGGGGCTGATCGCGCCTGCAGGCTGGGTCCGCCTGAGGGCCTCCCCTAATGGGAAGCGTCATAAGATCGAGACCCGGCGCTTCGTCCGCCTTCCGGGTTTTTTCGAAGGATCCCTTTCGCAACCAGATCGGCGAGATCTCGTTGGGCGGTCGCGCGACTGGTGTGCGCTATGCCCGCGTACTTCCGTTTGTTCAGGCCTCCCGGAAAGCCCGAAGGACCATCTTTAAGGAGTCGGTTGACGACCTTGATCTGTCGATTGTTCAGCCGGGTTTGCCCATGACGCCTCCAGAACCGGGCCTTTTATGTCACATGGGCCAGGAGTTCTTTGATTCAGGCCAGGCCGGCCATTGCCAGACATACTGCCGCTTCTGAGTCATTTGGGCCCCCCTTTTGCCTTAAAATATGAGTCAGCTATAGGACCCCATCGACGCACAATCAATCGGTAGTGTTGCCGCGGAAAAGGGAGATTTGACCCCCATGCCCTCACGGGCACACTAAAAGGTTAAATGCCCAAGCCGGTTGGGTGTGGTTCGTAGTGACGTCGCGAGACGTTTGGAGTTTGAAAACGTCGGAGGAACCCTCTGATATTTTGTGACGGAAAACGATGGGGTATGGCACTCAACACAGCGACGGACTCGAGTACGGTCCTGCCGGGTCTCCCCTACCACTCCGCATGGACAGGATACTGGGTGATCAGGGCGTCGGGCGTCAACAGGCACAGCCCCCCGACGATGGCCTGGCAAATGAGAATCCGGTCAAAGGGATCTCTGTGTAAATCCGGGAGCTTGGGCAAATACAGGATCGCCTGCTCAATAAGCGGGAGGCTGTCGACGTCGTGCTCCGCTCTTTTCTGCGGAATGTATTTTTCAGGGGCTTCCGGCAGCGGCAGTCTGCTCAGTTTGTACTTTGCAGCAATCTCCCAGGTTGAGGCCACACTGAGGTAGACGTCATGTTCCGGGTCGGCAAAAAGGCCCTTTGCCTTGGGTGAGAGCCTGGGATCGTCTGTAATAATCCAGAGAAACGTGCAGGTATCCAGGAGGAGTTTCACAGGGAGTCACCGTCGAAGGCCGCAACCATATCTTCGGGCAGGGGATCGAAAAATGCTTCAGGAACCGCAAACTCCCCCTTGGCCAGGCCTGTGGGGCGCTGCTGCTTCCCTTCCCGGGACGAAATGCCCCTGATCTCGGCGACCGGGATATTCCGCTTGCACAGGATGATGATTTCACCGTTGGCCAGATCTTCCAGGTAGCTGGAGTGATGCGTCTTTGCTTCATGTATGTTGATCTTTTTCATGATTTAATCGTAACTCATGTCATGAACCAGGTCAAGCATTTTCGGCACCCGCGAATACCACACCCTGTATGCCCGGTGGAAGATCTACACCTACACCCCGATCACGCCCGCAAACCCTGCAGCCAGGGCGCGGTGGACAATTTTCTTGCAAATTGTAAATAGCATTGACAAAATGTAAAAATTCTTGAAGATGTGCGCAGCTCGCTCGGGGCAGATCCTCAACCTCTCTTCCCTCGGGGATGACTGCGGGGTCACCCACAATACGGCAAAATCATGGCTGTCCATCCTCGAGGCCAGCAATATCGTGTATCTCCTGAAACCGCATCATCAGAATTTCAACAAACGTCTGATCAAAAGCCCGAAGATCTATTTTCGCGATTCGGGACTCCTCTCATACCTGGTCGGGATTTCTGATCCGGATATCCTGCGCACCCATGCATTCCGGGGACATGTGTTTGAGACATGGGTCATCTCCGAACTATTGAAAGGAAGGCTGAACAGGGGGCTGAGGGACAATCTCTATTTCTGGAGAGACAACTCAGGCCATGAAATCGACTGTGTCGTAGATCAGGGCGATCTTCTCATACCCATTGAAATCAAGTCCGGCAAGACGGTTTCCGGCGATTTTTTCAAGGGGCTCAGGTTCTGGGAAAAAATCTCCGGCGCCGATCCCAGACGGATGCACCTCGTCTATGCAGGGCTCATGGACCAGACACGAAGAGATGGGAATGTCCTTTCCTGGAAGTCTTTCGCCAACACGCTTCCCATGGAAATATGACAGACGCCCCCGGTTGTTGTCCCCCGCATCCGTTGGCAACAACACCATGGAAAAAAGTCCCCCTTTTCCCCTATAAATTTTTTCACGAATCCTGCGCGTAAATCCCTTGCGCAACCAAATTTGATAACCTCGTAAAAACTCGGAAATCACCAGTTTTCGTCATTCTCGCGAAAGCGGGAATTCATTTATTCAATATGTTCTGGATGCCGGATCAAGTCCGGCATGACGG
>JAWOIH010000120.1:0-2835 GCA_046484725.1 Candidatus Desulfacyla sp.
GTCCATCGATGACAAAGGTGGCATCGGGAAGAAAGTCGATGATCTGGGATAGGCGCTGTTCGGACTGTCTCAGATTTCGAAACAGAAGATCATAGGGTTTCTTGAGCCCGGTTTGAATAATGGCCTTGTATATCAGGTAAAAGGAGATGAGTTTGCAGAAATGACCCACCATGTTGGAAATCCCGTATACACTCACATAGAAGGTAAAGGCCAGCTCTGCCACGATCGTGATGCCGATGGACGCAGACAGCCATTGAAACACATCTCGATCGAATTCGTCACGATTTCTGAACAGGACCGCAAGGGCGGCCAGGAGGATCGCCGAGATGATATATTCGCTGATCTTTTTGAAAGGGGACAGTCCGCGCCCCTCGATAAAACAGGAGGGGAATATGGGCCATAGAAAAAGAGATGCCAGGACCAGGAGCGTCAGCAGGCTGTAAACCCCGAAGGCCATTGCGGATCTCAGGCGTCGACGCAAGAAAAACGGCGCGATGAGGAGGGAGAGGCTTTGGATATACCGGGCCGCAATCCAGAGCTGGGTGGGGAGATCGGCGCCATAGCCCTGGAAGACGGGCATCCCCTTGTATGCGAGGGTATGGATCAGGTCCAGAAAGGCAACAAACAGGTAGGCAATGCCCAGGAACAGGAGATAGTTATTGTCAAGGAGGCGTCGGGAGTTCCATGCGATAATGAAAATCCCGCACCCGACAACAATGCTGAACAGCTCCACAAGGGTATGGAACAAGAGGTAACTGTAGAGGGTTGAGAGGTAAAGCCCAAACAGAATGACGGCAGACACTGCCAGGCCGCCGAGCCTTTTGGCACGGAAGAGGTCCTGATACGCCCTTCCTGCGTCTTCACCAACCCCTTTCTGAACCGCGGCGGGTGCTGACCCGGCTTCCTTATTATGCGTGTTCATTCGAACAAAAATCCCTTGTCCCTGAAAAGCCTCAGGCAGGCTGCCACCGCTTCCGGGTCATAGAGCCTCCCTGCGTTGTCAGAGACCTCGGACAGGGCCTTGTCCAGACCGATGGCCGGGCGGTAGGGCCGGTGAGAGGCCATGGCCTCCACCACGTCCGCAACGCAGACAATGCGTGCTTCCAGAAGGATATCTTCACCTTTAAGTCCCTGGGGGTAGCCGGACCCGTCCATCTTCTCATGGTGCTGATGCACGATCTGTGCGATGGGCCATGGAAACTCGACCTCTTTCAGGATATCGTAGCCCACCTGGGGATGGGTCTTGATGAGGGCCAATTCATAATCGGCGAGATAGGTGGGCTTGCTCAGGATGCTGGCCGGAATGGTTATCTTCCCCAGGTCGTGGATCATGCCTGCCAGACGGATTCCCTCCATCTGATGCTCTGACAGTCCCATTTCCCTTGCTATGGCAGCGGACAAGACGGCCACCCGATGCTGGTGTCCCGATGTGTACGGGTCCCTCGATTCAACGGTCAGGCCCATGGCCCGGACGATCCCTTCCATGGCCCTGCGCAGACTGGCGGTGCGCTCCGCCACCATCTGCTCCAGGTCCCGGCGATAGCGCCGGTTGGCGATTTCAAGGTCCCGCCGGCGCAGGCTGTTTCGAACATTGATCAATACCTCGTTTATGTCCAGAGGCTTGACAATATATCCGTATATCCCCGCCTCAATAGCGCTGTCTGCAACCTGGGAGTCGTCTACGCCCGTCACCATGATGACCGCCGTGTCTTCGTACCCCGAATCGATGTGTCGGGCCAGGCTCACGCCCGACTCCCCGGGCATGTTCACATCGCAGAGGACCAGGTCATAGGCCTGGCTTTCAAGGCATTTCCGGGCCTCTTTGGCATCGGCAGCCAGGGTGCAGGCGTATCCCTTCCGGCTCAACATTCGGCTCAGCATGCGCCGGATCTGTTCTTCATCGTCCACGATCAGGATCTGGGGCGCCTTCGGATTGTTGATTGTTGGTTGTTGATTGTCCATTGACAAACCTCTCAAACGCGGAGTTCGGAACGCGGAACGCGGAAGCAATAATCTATTTCTTCCGTTTCCTTGCGGTGTTTATAGAAGCTACCACCATAGACACAATTTCATCAGCTTCTCTGTACAGGTCTGACGTTCTGCTCTCATCCATCAAGCCGGATTCTACGATGAGTTCGATCCAATACATGGTCTCGTCCGCTTCCTCCTCAACAATCCCCATCTTGTTGATGAAATCGGCCGTTGACCGTGCCCGTTTGGCCGACCGGTAGTTGGCCCCCACACTGGTCCCGCAACGCAGCAGTTGACCCCGGATAACCCTTCCTTCATGCGTTTCGGGCAAGGTACTGGCCGGACGAATAACCCGCAATGCGAATTGCTTTGTCCTTTCTTTCAATACATCTTTCGAACGCGGAAGTCGGAGCTCGGAACGCGGAACGATGTCTGGTTTTTTGTTCTCTTCGGTCATATTCAAACCCCCCTTGCCTAAGGCGGCCTGACGGCCGCAACCAAAAATGTCTCATACAAAGGCACTCTTCACTCAGCTCCGCGTTCCGCGTTCCGACTTCCGCGTTCATCACGTTCCCAACGTTTCCCTCACCTTCAAACACAGGGACTGAGGGCTAAAGGGCTTCTGAAGAAAGTTCGCGTCCGGTTCCAGGGCGGCAAGATGTGACAGTTCCCTGTCAGGAAAACCCGACATGTAAAGGACCCGGATCCCCGGACGGAGGGTCCGAATGCGCTCGGCCAGTTCCTGGCCCCCCATTCTCGGCATCACCACGTCGGTAAGCAGAAGATGGATCTCCCCCTTGAATCCCTCGCTCACTCGAAGGGCATCCTCGCCATCGCCGGCGGTCAGGACCTGGTACCCGGCCT
>JAWOIH010000151.1:0-8906 GCA_046484725.1 Candidatus Desulfacyla sp.
TCTTCATAAAGGCCCTGTGCGATGCAGGGGCCTCCAGGCACAGATTAGAGGCCCGGGTTGCGGGAGGCGCCCTGGTCGGGCCTTTAGCCGAGAGAGATCTGATCCTTGACATTGGCGGACGGACCAGTGAAATCGTGGAAAGGGTGCTGAACAGAGAGGGAATCGTGATCAGCAAGAGCGAGACAGGCGGCTATTTTTCCTGTCGCCTGAGTCTGAATCTGGGGACCCTGGAAACCCTCATTGAGCCTCTGGGCAAACCGTCCGCTTTCCCTCCGGCCGAGGATTTCACCAAACCCAGTACAGAGCAGCTTTCAAACGTGATCCGATCCATACAACCCATCCCTCAGATAACGCTCAAGGTCATCCGAATGCTGAACGATGATACCTGCTGCATGGGGGATATCGCCAAGGAGATCCGGCAGGACCAGGTCCTCGCCGCCAAGGTCATCAGGCTATGCAACTCGGCGTTTTTCGGTTTGAAAACCGACGCCGGATCTATCGACAGGGCCCTCATCATGCTGGGTGAAAAGCAGTTTCTGCAATTGGTCATCTCGGCATCCATGGAAGGCTTTTTCGAAGAGACCGCACCCGGATATTCCCTGTGCAAGGGCGGCCTTCAGAAGCACGCCCTCGGAACGGCCATGATTGCCGAGAAGCTGTCTCATTTTACAGGAGGTGTCCCGCCCGATACCGCCTATACGGCCGGCCTGCTGCACGACATCGGAAAGGTCGTGCTGGATCAGTGCATCGCCGCCACCTATCCCTATTTTTACCGCAGAACGCAGGAGGATGGGGTCAATCTGATTGAGCTTGAACAGGAAGTATTCGGGCTCTCTCACGCCGATGCAGGCGGCCGATTGGCCGAGACCTGGCATTTGCCGGAGAACCTCACAGACACCATCAGATATCATCACTCTCCTGAGAAGGGAACCGTTAATCCTGAGCTGACCCATCTCGTCTATGTTGCAGACCTCCTCATGTCTCGTTTCCTTGTAGGGCAGGAACTGGAGCGACTGGACACGAACGGGCTCGCATCGCGACTGCAAAAGATAGGGCTCCGTCCGGAACAGTTTCCTTTCATCATAGACAGCATTCCCCGCCAACTCTTTCAAACGGCCTGAAGACGCCCCCTTTCTGAAACGAGGCATATCCAAAAGACCGCTGCAGATGAATCCAGTCAAAGAAGAGATAAAGTTCCAGCGGGCCTGGATATCGGAATTGTGCCGGGAGCATGAAGCCATCTGCTGGCGCTACCGGGTCGATCTGCCGAGGCCCATGATCGAGATCTCCAGTTCCAGCAAGGACTGGGGTGCATGGGATCCCGATTCCCGGACACTCCGAATATCCGCGGCCCTGATTATGCGGCATTCCTGGGATGCGACCCTGAATGTCTTCAAACATGAAATGGCCCACCAGATCGTCACGGATATCTTCGGGGCGGCCGAGGGACATGGCCGTTTGTTTGAGCAGGCCTGTGACATGATCGGCGTGCCCCATGCGTTCCGGTGGGCCAGGGGGGATGTGCCCCGAAGGATCGGGGATTTCAGGGATGAGCGGATCGATTCGGAGAGTATGCGAATGCTGGACAAGGTCAGGAAACTCCTGTCCCTGGCCCGTTCCGGGAATGAAAACGAGGCCTTTCTTGCCATGCAAAAGGCTAACGAATTGATTGAGAAGTACAATATCGACCGGATCGAGGAGGACAAGACCTCCAAGTCTGTATACGCCATCATCCAGCATAAAAAGAAGCGGATAGAAAACTATCAGCGCCGTATATGCCTGATCCTGCGGGAGCACTTTTTTGTGGATGTGGTCTATTCGTCCCTTTATGATCCGACGGCGTGTCAGACCTACCGGACCATCGAGCTTTTGGGAACGGTCGAGAATGTCCGTATTGCCGAATACGTCTACTATTTTTTGATGAATCAGATGGAAATCCTCTGGAAGGCCCATCAGCGAAAAACATCGGCCCCCGCGTCCGGCAACAAGCGGTCGTACCGCTTGGGGGTCCTCAAGGGATTTCATGAAAAGCTGGACCGGCAGGCCATTGAACGGACCCGGCAATACAGGCCTGAACCCGGCGGTCCCAGAACCATGAGCGCCCTGATCCTGGCCCAGGACAGGGCATTGAGTCAATTTACCAAGATGCGGTTTCCCCGATTATCGACCTACCGATCCGCCGGGGCCAATATTGACTATGGCATGTTCCAGGCCGGGATCAATGACGGAAAACAGCTTAACCTCCACAAGGGGATTCAGCATGAAGACGGTTTTAAGGGAAGATTGCTGGCAGCCTCTTCCTCGGATTGATGATGGCTGATTGTCGATCGATGATTTAACAACCCGAAACGCATAGGCTTCATTTGATTATGGTTCATTCGATGTTGGACGTTCATGCTTTGAACCCCGCCGACAGACTGAACTGCCTCGATCTGAACCCGCTGAAGAACGGGAAGGCGGCGCTCGTCTCGAAAGGCCGTTTCCTGAGGACCCAAAACATCCCCAGTCCAACGGCTTACATCCCCTCCAACTCACCCCTCAGCTTTCGCGCCATCATCCGTTCGTAAAGGACTGGGAATATCCGGCTGATCCAGTAACTGATCTTACCCACAGGGGTCAGCACCAGGAGGTGCTTCCGTTTGAGCGCCCCCCTGTAAATAGCTTCCGCCACGTGTTCGGGCGTATCCTGCCCTCCGACCCTTGATTGGGGATGGGGCGTGACGTCCCCGTTGCAGCCCAAGGCACGGGTCTGCAGATTTGTCTTCACGAATCCGGGACAGACGATCATGACATGGGCGCCTGTTTCCCTGATCTCGGTCCGAAGCGAGGTAAAGAGGCCGTTCAGGGCATGTTTGCTGGCGCTGTATCCGGTCCTTCCCAAGAGCGGTGCAAGCCCGGCCACGCTTTCGTTGACAATGATGAGTCCCCTTCTCTGGATCAGACTCCGGATGGCCGCCTTGGTGCAGTAAAGCGACCCGAAGAAATTGACCGCCATCACCTTCTCGAAGACCGAGATATCGGTATCGACGAACGCGCCCCGCTGGGTGATGCCGGCATTGTTGAACAGGACGTCGATGCCTCCGTACCGATCCATGATCTGCCGGATGGCTGCCTCACACGAATCCCTTTGGGAGATATCGCAGGTCACAGAAAGGCAATCCACTCCTTTGCCGGCCAATCCCTGTTGGGCCTCATGCAGTGCCTGGGCATGCATATCCAGCATGGCGATCTTTGCCCCATCCGTTGAAAACCGTCTGCACATTGCCAGACCGATCCCGCTGGCAGCCCCGGTGACGACCACGACCTTGTCTTTAAACGCATTTTTTGGCATGGAAATCCTTTCTGTCACGCATCACGATCCGTCTTCCTGTCAGGTTGGCACACGCTTTCACCACACATCGGAACTTGAACAACAGTGAGGGCATTTTCTAAAAAGCGCGCATCAAAAAAGTCCCAACTCCCTGCCGCGCGGTACGGCGGTTGGGAACGTCTTTCTCAGGGTCTCCAATTCCTGGGCGTCCCGAACCATGCGGATGTCGTCGATGTGCCAGCCCGGCACGACCATAACCCCGTAAAGCCCCCAGTCATATTCTGGGACCTCCTTTTTGACAAAGCCCATCCATGTGCCTGCGGGAATCACCTTCTGCGGGACCTGGCCCTTGTCCACTTCCGGACCGAGGACGATTTCCTCCCAGGTCCCGTCCGGATACAAGAGCATCTGGATCATGGGCGCTCCGGCATGATAGAGGAGGATCTCATCGGATGTGAGGATATGCCAGGGGTCGATCGGGACCTCCCGGGTCATGAGATAGTAGATCAGGGAGGCGGCGGCCCGGTCTTTTTTCATGTCCGCCTTGAGGGCCGATTGATAAGTGGGCTTATAAAATCCCGGACAGGCGTCGTCCGACATGGGTTCAAGGCCCAACCCTCGGATGACATGATCGGCCGACAGGTGCTGTTGCTTCCCCATGGTACCGCATCCGCCGATGGTCATGACCATTACCGCTGCGATAACCAACCAAGGAATCGATTTGATCATTAATTCACCCTCCATTGTGTTGAGGTTTAGGGTTTGAAACCAATTTGGGGAAAGGACATAAAGGACCCGAAAGGACCAAAGGGCAAAGGAAAAGGTCAAAGGCCTTGTCACCCGCCAGGCCCTGATGCCCTAATAAGGGGCCGCATGTTTGTCCGTGTTGATGTCCACGGCATAGATGCCCGGCGCGTAGGCTTCTCCCTTTTCATGTCGCGAGACGAAGCCGCAAAACAGACTGTACAACTCTTCAAAGACGCCGTCGATCACCTCTCCGGGGACCCCGTAATAGAGAAAGTTGATGGGCATGGCATCGCCCAGCAAATACAGATCCTTGCGCCGGCCCCCGAAATTGGGCAGGTGACCGGCTTCCCCTTCAAAAATGATCCGCACGTGATGGCCCTGCAACACCCGGTTTTGGGGGTCCTTGACGGGCCGTTTTTCCATATGCACGGGATATCCGCGGATCTCGGGACGGGGGGCATTGGAAAGCTCCTCGATCCAGGCCGTGAGGTCTGCGAATTCGATGGTCTTGGTCGAACCGCTGGCAAAAAAGAGGTCCCTGGCCGATCCCTCCAAGAGAAGCCTTTCAAAAAAATCCCTCTTAAGTACGGACACCCCGGTAATGCCCACAAAGAGGTCCAGGGGCCTCCAGACCTCTTCAGGCAGTTGATGGATGTGTGAGAACTCGCACAATCCATTGCCGCCCCCTGTCGTTGCCTTGACATCGAGGCCACAAGCGGTTCCATAGGAGACCCGGTCAACCAGGGCCTTCATCACGAAACGGCCGATATTTCCCCGGGAGCCCAGGATCAGGGCATGGCGGTGGAGCATGCTCTTTCCGAGGCCGTTGAAGATGGACTCCACGGCGCTGAGGATTGAATAGGCGCAGGCCTCTGCCTCCACGATGTTCTTATACCGGGATGTGGCGATGGTCAGGGCAGGAAAGGCCAGTCCGTTGCACGCCTTTTCCACATCCTGCAAATGATAATACCCATTGGTCGTGTGCTCGAATGTGGCGGGAAGGAGCCCCCGAAGCCATTCTTTGAGAGGGAGATCCACGTCAAGGCCAGAAGGGGCCTCCACGGCAAAACGCTTGAGGGCCTGGGCCAGGGACCGGGATTCATGGCAGAGGCGGTTCAGGATCGGGGCCAGATATCCGCCGTCTTCGATGAGGAGGAGTTTGCGGCCTTCCTCCCCGGCCGCAAAGGCCTCTCTGAAAAAGAGATGCCCGGCCGTAAAGCGCATGGCGTCTATGTAGTTGCCCCGCAGGTCCCGCAGGGCCTTATCCAGATCTTTCAGCCCTTCCAGGGAAGAATATTGTCGGGAAAGGATATAGGCGCCATCCACCGAATCCCGCAGTTCGATCCGCTGGAGCGCGTAGAAGAGGAACCGATGCTCCGGCATGCTCAGCATGTCTTCCAGATAAGCGTCCGGCACAATGCCCTGGTAGCGGATGAAGAGGGTGGTCAGGAATCCGCACCCGGAGGCCTCAAGGGCCTTGACAAAACCGAGCACTTCCGATGTGGCATGGTGAACCAGAAATATCCGGTAATTTTGCAGAATCCCGGAAGGCGCGGCAGACTGGGTCTCCAAAAGAGAGGGCATCCGCCTCAGGTGGGCCCCCATATCCGGAGGCTGGCGAGGTTCGCCGATACTGATATTGAGCATGGCCCCTTTTCGAGACAGGTCCATGTAGATGCGGGTCTCGGCATCCATCATCTCCAGGATGTTGCCCGAGGCCAGTATCCGGATCAGATTATCATCTTCCAGCAAGAGGAGGATTTTCGACAAGAGAAAGGAAAAGGCCGGATCCTGATTTAGAAGCAATCCTTCCGACGTTTCCTGGGTCCACCTGAAGAAGGCCCCGGTCACGTTCTCAAGTCCTGAGGCCACCAGCAGCTCAAAAAGCGCCGCCTGACGCCCTGGAATTTCAATATATTCATTATGCTGGTTCTGGCATTCCCTGTGAATGCCGGTGAAAATCTGTTCCGCCATGATGGCGATGTCCTGGCGGTAGTGCCGACGGCCCACCTCATTGACCACGCGGTGGGGGATCCGTTTCAGGAACAGCCGGGACTGGACCCCGTCCTCTATGGTGAGGCGGAGGTACCGGCCGTGTCGATCATATTCGAGCAGGACAAAATAGCTGAATGCCCCTTCGCAGGTGGTGTGAAAGGGAAAGAGCATGGCCAGGCCTTCGTCTTCGGACGGCCCGCAGGATGCCTCGTTTTCCATTTCAAAGGCCTTGGGAAAAAGAAGACCGCCCCATCGGGGCGTCTGAATCGCGTCAAATACGAGGCGGAGATGACGGCTGAATCCTTCCGGGTCGTCAAGGAGATGGCGGGCCACAGGGCCCCGGGCGTAGACCACCACATGGGTGACGCCGAGGGCCGCCAACTCCGGCGTATTTTCGGGGTCCACCATGGCGCGGGTGAGGATGTCCACGGACGAATGACGGCATTGCTCCAGCACCTGCTTGGCCAATGAGCTGACAAACCCGGGGATCCCTGAGAAGACCCGCATGGCCGTCATGTCTATCAGATAGCTGCCGTCGTCTTGTTCCATCAGGGGGATGCCGAAGGAGGTCAATTGCGGCCCATGGGGGACCTCCCGGTCCGTTGCGTCCTTTTTGAATCGCGACGAGCGCATGAGGTTGTCCAGGATGGAACCGATCTGCTTTTTCTTTCCGCTCTCTTCCAAGGGTGCTTCTCCTTATAAATCATCCGCGCCGGTCCTGCGGCGCAGGTTCCCGGCCTTTTGCTTCAGGGTCTTGAAATAATCTGATCCGGTGATCTTTTCAAGGTCCGCGGTCTGTTTGCCCCGGTCGATCCGGACCCTCAGTATTTTGACCTCCCGCTTGAGTTCCTCCTCGCGCTTTTCCACGGACTGGACCATGTCCGAGAATACCGCGGCCATGGTTCCCAGTTCATCCGGTCGACTCCGAATGGTCGCCAGATCGCCCACATGGGAATAATCGCCGTCAGCCACCTGGCGCGCCACGGTGGTAAGGCTCACCACAGGCGCCGTGATCTTCTTGGCGCTGACCGCGCTCACGGCCAGGCCGATGATCAGGACGATCAGCGTCACAACCCCTAATGTATAAAGCTCCTCCACTTGAAGTTGCTCCCCCATGGTGATCAGGATGCTGCTCAGCCAGGTGGCCATGACCGTGCCGATGAGGAGGTAGTAGACCGCCTGAATGGTGCGCATCTCGATGCGGGCGATGAGGAGTCCGGCGGCCCGCATCATGGGGGGAATCAACATAAAGGCCCATAGGGTGTCGGTAATAAAGATGGGGAGAAAGAGCCCGAACAGGGCCTGATGAAACGGGATCCGGCCAAGGCCGTACTCCACGGCCGTGGAAAAGGCAAACGGGACGCTGGATGCCAGAAGGAGGAGGATCAGGAGTTTTACAAAGGACGCAATGGCATCCACGGGCCTTGCGCCCAGATATCGGGCCAGTCCCGGTATGAAACCCATGAGTCCGTTGGCGAGGCTCCAGTGAACGGCAAAAAAAGGACCCTTGCCCCCGATGGCGTAGCCCAGCATATCCCCCAGTGCCCCTGATACAAAACCGCCCGCAGGACCGTACAGGATCCCCACGAACATGGGGAGGACCACCTGGGGCCGCAGTTCGGCAAAGTTGCATCCGGGGAGATAATATTTGCCCGACAGAAAATTGGCAAACCCGTAAATACACCCCACGGCAATGCAGACCAAGGCTGTTATGACGGGTCTTCCTGACCCGATCTGTGGTCGGGGATTTTTCATGCCCTCAGGAACGCAAGGCCCTTGCCACATGCTTCAGTTCCGATACAATGGGATGATCCGCATATCGAACCGCGAAGATACCGTGGCTGGCCAGGCCCATCATCTCTTCGGAATGGGGGATGACCCCGGCCACGGGGCAGCTGTAGGTGTCTGAGACCGTCCGGCGGATCTGTTCCAGGTCAAAGGTTGAGGGGGCCTTGTTGATGAGGATCATCATGCAGGGGACGTCCAGTTCCCGGGCCACCTCCACGGTCAGCCCGGTCCCCTGATAATCCTGGAAATCGGGACGCATCACCACCAGAAGGGCGTTTGAAATGGCGATGGAGAGGAGGGTCTCCTCGTTCAACCCGGGATGGGTGTCGATCACCAGGATATCCAGTTTCAACGCCCGGATCAGGTCGCGAAAGCCGTCGCTTAACAGATCGATGTCGTACCCGTCGTGGAGGACCCGGGCGATGTCCGCCGCATTGACGCTGGAGGGGATGAGGTAGATGGCCCCCTTGCAGGCCCCCCCGAGGGCGCTGCTCACGTCGCAGGCAGTCTGTTCAATGGCGCATCGGCCCCACAGGTAGTCGTTGAGGGAATAGGGCGCTTCATCCTCGTCCAGACCAAAAATCACGTGGATCCCCGGCGACTGGATGTCCGTGTCGATCACCCCCACCCGGAGTCCGTCCATGGCATACAGGGCCGCCAGGTTGGCCGAGGTATTGGACTTGCCGGTCCCTCCTCGGAATGAATGAACAGATATGATGTCGGCCATTTCTCTATTTTCCAAAAAACTAAGAAATTCAGGAATTGAGGAATTCAGGAATTGAAAACCCCTGCTCTCAATCTATCTATTGAATCCATCCGGTGTTTCGGGCGTTTTAAAATGCCTTATGCATTCCATGTAAAAAGTCATTTCATGACTTCCTAAAGCGGATAACCGCAACCAAAACGGCTGTGTGCTGTCCCGTCATTCCGGCATGCCCTCAGCCGGAATCCAGTCCGCCGTATTTCTGGATTCCGGCTAGAATCGGAATGCGCTTTTCTGCCTCTCGTCCCAGATGGAAGAATAACAAAAGTCTGGAGGCCTTCGCATACTCGCTCCATGTCGGCA
>JAWOIH010000281.1:0-3936 GCA_046484725.1 Candidatus Desulfacyla sp.
GGGCCGGGGCAGAATTCATTGATATGGAGATGGTCCAGTTTCACCCCACCGGCCTGGTCGCCGGACGATCCCGGCTGAACGGCAGTCTCCTGGAAGAAGGTCTCAGGGGTTCAGGCGCCAGGCTCTATAACGGCCTCGGGGAAAGGTTTATGGAACGATATGATCCTGATCGTCTGGAAAGATCGACTCGAGATCGAGTTGCGCGCTCCAGTTTTATGGAGATCATGGCAGGAAGAGGAACGGAGAATAACGCCGTATATCTGGATGCAAGCCATCTGGGAGCCGAATTTGTGGAGCAAAAATTCCCGGGGATGGTGGAGAGGGTAAAAGATATCGGAAAGGATCTGGCCAGGGAAAAGGTGGAGGTCACCCCTACGGCGCATTACCAGATGGGCGGGGTCAGGATAAATAGCCACTGCCAGAGCAATTTAAGAGGCTTGCTGGTGTGCGGTGAAGATGCGGGCGGGGTTCATGGGGCCAACAGGCTTGGGGGAAACGGCATCTGCGATTCAACGGTCTACGGTCGGAGGGCCGGAGACGAGGCGGCGGCTATGGCATTGGAAGAAGATCTTCACCCCTATCAGGAGACCGATGCCGAGAAGATGAGAATGCGTTGGCTGAAGCCGTTTTTGAGAGACACAGGACAAAACGTCTATGAGATTCGGGATGAAATTGAAAATCTCATGTGGGAAAAGGCGGGTCTGGTACGGTCGGGCAAGCAATTGGCAGAGGCCGGGGATCGCCTGGTCCAGTTCATGGAAAAGATTGATCAGGCCAATGTGGCGGACAGATATCTATCTCGATACAATCTGGAATGGAACCATATCATCGATGTGACCAACCTGATCACCGTGTGCAGGCTGGTTGTCAATTCGGCGCGCCACAGGGAGGAGAGCCGGGGCGCTCACTACAGAGAAGATTATCCAGCAACTGATAATGAGAAGTGGTTAAAAAATATCTGCCAGAAAAAAGCAGATGGATTTGAGCTGGAATTAACAGAAAAGCCCGTTGAGTTCAATCGGTTTGAGCGGAAGAAAATAGAAGACCGATTTTTTGAGAGAGTCAAGAGCCACTGACTGAATGCTGAAAGAGAAACTCGGTTCCAATTATGGGCTTCGGGCATAAAAAAAACGATGGGTTGGATGAACTCTCTAAAGGTCTTGGATGCCGCACCTATTTGAAGCGTTAATGCGGCCATGATCAAGATGACCATGACACAAGGGGGGAACTATGTTTGTCGATGAACGGATCTATACGCTGCACGCGGGCCAGGTGCCTATTTTTCTCAAACTCTACGAGGAGGAGGGGATGGAATGCCAGTTGCGCATTCTCGGCAAGATGGTGGGCTACTATTTTACAGACGTAGGCCCGCTGAACCAGATCGTGCATATGTGGGGATACGAAAGCCTTGACGACCGGTTTGAGCGCCGCAAAAAACTGCAGGCCTCGTCCGAATGGCAGGCCTATGCGAAAAAGATGCGCCCACTCGTGACGCATGTCGAAAACAAGATCCTCGTTCCCGCGCCGTTCTTTAAGATACCCTGAAAGGCCCGCGAAAGCGGTCGCATCTGAAATCCGACAACCTCGTCCGGAAGGGCGATCGCGCCCTGGCCAATCTCGCAGGCGATCCGGATGATGCGGCCCGAAAATCTATGTATGAATCGCGTGGGGAATGCTGTTTTCAAAGAAACGGTCGAGCGCTTCAAGATGGCCAGATTCAATCTTTTGTAAATGATCAGGCCTCAGGTGCTCCCGGACGACATCGGGATAGCCGCTTGCAGCTGCGCCGCCGGATGGCACTGGTTACCCAGTATCGCGCTGAAGACAGTCCCAAAGCCTCCAGAAGGTTGGGAAGGACTTATTCACGCAATCCTTGTCCGTGATCTCGAGATCGGGCACCCGCAAGGCCACGATTGCCAGGCTCATGGCCAGACGGTGATCGTTATGGGGATCTGCGACGCCTCCTGATAGAGGGGTCTCTCCCTCGATGATAAGACCATCGGGAAGTTCTTGCACGCGGCCTCCCATGCGGCCCCATTCCACGGCCAGGGCATGCAGCCGGTCGCTCTCCTTGTGTCTGAGGTGGGCGACGTTTTGAATGACGGTCCTCCCCCTGGCAAAGAGCGCCACGGCCGCCAGGGTAGGAACCATATCGGGCAGATCACTCATATCCACCTCAATCCCTGAAAGCTCCCCGCCGCGAACGGTCACACGATCAGCGGCCTTTTTTATGGTGCAGCCCATCCGCTCTAAGATTTTAAGCAACCTGATATCGCCCTGCAGGGTCGTATAGGGATGGATATTACAGGTAACCATGGTCCCGCCGGTGACCGCGGCCGCGGCCCAGAAATAGGATGCGGAAGAGGCATCCCCCTGAACAATGAATTCCCTGGCCCTATAGTCCTGGCCTCTAGGGATTCGGAAGCAATGATAAGGATCTCGATCGACGCGGATCCCGAACTCTTCCATCACATGGGTGGTCATGTCCACGTATGGACTTGAAACCAGTTCTCCCTTGACCTCCACGTCGATATCGGCGTCCGCACAGGGGGCTGAGAGGAGGAGGGAAGAGAGAAACTGGCTGCTCTGATCCCCCGAGATGGAGACCCTGCCACCCCGAATCCCGGATGCCCGGATGCGAACCGGGGGGCAGCCATTCCGTTTGACGCACGAGGCGTCCACCCCCAAGCGGTTGAGGGCCGCAACCAGGGGACCGATCGGTCTCTGCCGCATCCGTTCGGTGCCGGTCATCAAAAACTCACCCCTGCACAGGGCCACCACCGACAAAAGAAGGCGAAAGGAGGTTCCGGAGTTGCCCAGGTAGATTCTTCTTGTGACGGGACCTGTACCGAGCGTTCTCCCTCGCCCCTCCACAATCAGACGGTCACCGTCCCTGGTGATGGATACGCCGAGTCGGCGGAGGGCGTCGATGGTGTAGAGCGTGTCTTCGCATTCCAGGAAGTCGTTGAGCACACTCCTCCCGTTTGCCAGGCTGGCGGCTATGATGGCCCGGTGGGTGATGCTCTTGGAACCGGGTATGCGAACAACGGCGTTTAATCCGGATGGGGGATCAATGTGCATCATGCTGTTTCAGAAGGGCCTCCTGTATCGCCATATTCATGATCGACAGCGGCGGGTCGATCCCTGTCCAGAGCCTGAACTGTTCGGCCCCTTGATGAATGAGCATCCGGATGCCGTTGATGGTGGTGCATCCCCTTTCCCTGGCCATTCTCAGGAGCCGGGTTTCAGAGGGGTCGTAGACAATGTCCATGACCACCATCCCCTGCTTGAGCACCTGTTGTGGGACCGGGCACTGATCCACATGGGGCCACATCCCGCAAGGCGTGGCCTGAATCAGGAGGTCTCCTCTGGCGGCTGCGATATCCCTCAAAGGGATGAATTCGCATCCTAATGAGCGGGCAAGCCCTTCCCCGGCGCTGCGGGACCGGTTGACCACCGACAGGATCCCCCCTTTTTCTTTGAGGATGAACCCGATGGCGCGTGCCGCGCCCCCGGCGCCCACCAGGATACAGCGCTTTCCAAAAATTTCGATCTCCTCTTCCAGGGCCTTCAAGGCCCCAAGGGCGTCGGTATTGTAGCCCGTCAGTCTGCCGCCTGTATTGACGATGGTATTGACGGCGCCGATCCGTTCTGCAAGGGGATCCAGTTCGTTGAGATGTGGGATCACCGATGTCTTGAAGGGGATCGTAATGCTCGCCCCTTTGATGCCGAGCGCCGCTATCCCCCCTATGCATGCCTCAATATCTGCCGCCTCAAAGGCAAGGTATACGGCGTTGAGCCCTGTGGCGGAGAAGGCGGCATTGTGAAGGGCCGGGCTGAGGGAATGCCTGACCGGGTTTCCTATCACGCCGTAAAGCGCGGTGTGCTGATCCGGTTTCATGGTGAAAACGTCTTTCATATCTTGCTCGTTGCGGG
>JAWOIH010000142.1:0-5034 GCA_046484725.1 Candidatus Desulfacyla sp.
TGTCATTCGCTTCTCATTGCGCTCCCGTCTCTTCTGGATTGCGGGAAATGTAATCAAGGAGTCCTCTAATACAACGAATCATTATCCGGTTTCAATGGGAACATTCAGCACAGGACATTCTGGTTGACCTTCGACCGGGGCCCTGGTATATGTTGCCCCTGCGGTCGATAATTGACAATCGATGATTGAAGAATCCGGGGCCTGGGATGAAATCCCTGCGCCTAACGCCTTGCGCCTCGCGTCAGCGCAGGGGATGAATTCAGAACCACATATTTCTTATTAAGGGATTCTCATGAAAATCATGGTAACCGGCGGTGCCGGATTCATCGGGTCCAATGTGGTGGACGGTTTCATAGATGCCGGACACCAGGTCGTGGTCGTGGACAACCTTTACACTGGAAAGCGATCCAACGTCAACCCCCAAGCGCAGTTTTATGAACTGGATATCCGTTCGCCCCAGGTGGCGGAATTGATCGAACATGAAAAACCCGATGTCCTGAATCATCACGCGGCCCAAATGAGCGTTCCGAATTCCGTCGCAGACCCCCTTTTTGACGCGGATGTGAATATCAAAGGCCTTCTGAATCTGCTGGAGGCCGCCAAAGAGCACGGCGTCAGCAAAGTCATCTTCATCTCTTCCGGAGGGGCCGTATACGGCGAGGCATCCGAATACCCGACATCCGAGGCGTATCCGCCGAGACCTCTTTCTCCGTACGCGGTCTCCAAATTTTCTTCGGAACACTATCTGGAATATTACCGTCATCAATACGGACTCGATTACACCACCTTGCGCTACGCCAATATCTACGGCCCCCGCCAGGTCCCCCACGGCGAGGCCGGGGTCGTGGCCATCTTCATGAATAACCTCCTTGAGGGAAAACGCTCCATCCTGAATCATTTTGAGCAGGACGAGGCAGGCATGGTGCGCGACTACTGTTATGTGAAAGATGTGGTCAGAGCAAATCTGGCCGCCCTGGAAAACGGGTCTGGAGATTTTTTCAATATCGGGACCGGCGTTGGCACCAGAACCCTGGATCTCTATCACGTCCTGTTTGAGACCTTTAAGGAAGGCTCTCCCGACATACCCGAAGCACTCGCCGTGCCGGACCGTCAGCTTGCCAGGCCCGGGGATTTGACAAAAAGTTGCCTGGTCATCGAAAAGGCCCGCCGTGTCCTGGGCTGGGTCCCGAAGACCGATCTGCGCCAAGGCATCCGAGATACAGTTAAATGGCGCTTGCAACAAGCGTAACGCGTGAACATAACAAACTTTTATTCTCACCTGAGGTTAAACGTTTTTTAATCCCGCCCCTTGACAATTAACCCGTCGATCTTATTTTTCGTCAGATTAACGTCGCGCGCTCTTAAACGTTTCTTATGTTTCGGGATGTCATCAGGGATTTGCATGGCATCTTCAAAATTCGATCAGATGAAAAACCCTGTCGACGCGCTTATTACGAAACGCATGTTTAAAAACGCGTTTCTCCATCATGACGTGCGGTGCATGAGCTGCCGGGTCGGGGCGGCAGACAGGGGAACGTTTTTATCGAACCGCTTTTTTTAAGGGAGGTGAGGCGCAGCTTTCTATGAGGATCTTTGGGTTTAGCAACAACTATATTATTTCGGGAGGAAGAAGATAAAATGAAAGTAAGACCATTGCATGATCGCGTAATCGTAAGAAGGGTGAAAGAGGAAGAAAAGACAAAGGGCGGCATTATCATCCCTGATACGGCCAAGGAAAAGCCGGTTGAAGGGAAGGTCATTGCGGTCGGGGACGGCAAACTGGCGGATGACGGCAAAAAGATCCCTCTCGAGGTCAAGGCCGGGAATAAAATCCTGTTTGGAAAATATGCCGGGACCGAGATCCAGATCGACGGTGAAGAACACCTCATCATGAGAGAAGATGACATCATTGCCATTGTCGAGTAGATGTCTTTCATATAGCATTTTTCTGTTGACCATGTGAAATAACCGTAAGGAGGAGATATAGAATGGCTAAAGAGATCAAATATAGTGCAAAGGCCAGGGAATCGATCCTTGTCGGCATCGACACCCTTGCCAATGCCGTCAAGGTTACATTGGGACCCAAGGGCAGGAACGTCATTTTAGACAAATCGTTTGGCGCGCCCAACATCACCAAAGACGGCGTGACCGTTGCGAAAGAAATCGAGCTGGAAGATAAATTTCAGAATATGGGCGCCCAGATGGTGAAAGAGGTGGCCTCCAAGACCTCGGATATCGCCGGAGACGGAACCACCACGGCCACGGTGTTGGCCCAGGCTATATACAGAGAAGGTTCCAAGCTGGTCGCCGCAGGCGTCAACCCGATGGCCATCAAGCGCGGAATTGAAAAGGCCGTGGAGTGCGCTGTTAAGGAACTGAAGAAGCTTTCCAAACCGACCAAGGATCAGGAAGAAATCTCCCAGGTCGGGACCATTTCAGCCAACAACGACAGCACCATCGGCAATATCATTGCCGAGGCCATGAACAAGGTCGGAAAAGAAGGCGTCATTACCGTAGAGGAAGCCAAGAGCATGGACACCACCCTCGAGGTGGTTGAGGGCATGCAGTTTGATCGCGGATATCTCTCTCCTTACTTTGTGACCGATGCGGAAAAAATGGAGGTCACTCTCAACGAGGCCTATATCCTGCTGAATGAAAAGAAGGTCAGTTCCATGAAAGACCTGATCCCGATCCTGGAGCAGATCGCCAAGATGGGTAAACCCCTTCTGATTATTGCCGAAGATGTGGAGGGAGAAGCCCTCGCCACACTGGTCGTCAACCGATTGAGAGGAACGCTTCAGGTTGCCGCTGTCAAAGCCCCCGGGTTCGGCGACAGAAGAAAGGCCATGCTGGAAGACATCGCCATCCTGAGCGGCGGCAGGGTCATCTCAGAGGACCTGGGACTGAAACTGGAAAATGTTACCCTCAACGACCTTGGCACGGCCAAGACGATCCGCATCGACAAGGATAACACCACCATCGTGGACGGCGGCGGCAAGCGGGGCGATCTGGAAGGAAGGGTCAAGCAGATCCGCGCCCAGATTGACGAAACCACTTCGGATTACGACCGTGAGAAACTTCAGGAAAGATTGGCCAAGCTGATCGGCGGCGTGGCCGTGATCAACGTGGGCGCTGCCACTGAGATCGAGATGAAAGAGAAAAAGGCCAGGGTGGAGGATGCCCTGAACGCCACAAGGGCTGCCGTGGAAGAAGGCATTGTCCCCGGGGGCGGCGTGGCCCTCCTCCGAGCCATCCCTGCCCTCGCCGAGTTGAAGCTGGAAGGTGAAGAGCAGACCGGCGTCAACCTTGTCATGCGGGCGCTGGAAGAGCCGATTCGCCAGATTGTAAACAACGCCGGGGCCGAGGGATCGGTCGTGGTCGAAAAGGTTAAGAGCAAAAAGGGCGGATTTGGCTACAATGCCGAAACCAACGAGTATGAAGACCTGATGAAGGCGGGCATCATCGATCCCACCAAGGTGACCCGGTTTGCCCTGCAGAATGCGGCCTCGGTTTCTTCACTGCTTCTGACCACCGAGGCAATGATTGCCGAAAAGCCGGAAGAGAAGTCGGACATGCCGGCCATGCCTCCCGGAGGCGGAATGGGCGGAATGGGCGGTATGGGCGGTATGGGCGGTATGATGTAAACAAACCGTTTCACGCCTGAACAGGAGCGGGATCCGATCCCGCCCTCAAGACCCTCAAAAGAGATCGTATCGGGGAGCACGGTGCACCGGATGCGGTCTCTTTTTTTTGTGCCCTGTTGAGTTCTCCAAATAAAATCAATGGATTTTTGCCTCTCTTTCTGATAGTAAATCCCCGGACAGGCATTTCATTGTAGAGGAGACAGCGATTTGATGGATCAAAATGAAACCATCCTGGTGACAGGATCGGCAGGCTTTATCGGGTTCCATCTGAGTAAAGCGCTTCTGAAAAAGGGATATACGGTGTTAGGGGTGGACAACCTGAATCCCTATTATGATGTGAACCTGAAACGGGCAAGGCTGGAGATCCTGAACCCCTATGAAGGATTCAGGTTTTTCGAGGCAGACATCCAGGATCTCGGGGCCTTGAAAGCGATCTTCAATGAGCACCGGATCACCAGAATCTGTAACCTGGCAGCCCAGGCGGGGGTCCGGCATTCCCTGAAAGACCCGTTTTCCTACCAGAAGAGCAACCTGGAGGGCTTCCTGAACATCCTTGAACTGGCGCGTGAACACCGGGTTCAAAATCTGGTGTATGCCTCATCTTCCTCGGTCTACGGAAACAATACAAAAAGCCCCTACAGCGTTGAAGACAGGGTGGATCATCCCATCTCCCTGTATGCGGCGACAAAAAAGGCCAATGAACTCATGGCGCATGCCTACAGCCATCTCTTCGAGATCCCTTGCACCGGGCTAAGGTATTTCACGGTGTACGGGCCATGGGGCCGTCCGGATATGGCCCTCTTTCTGTTCACCGATGCGATTTTGAACAAGCGACCCATAACGGTCTATAATTATGGGAAGATGAGACGGGATTTCACCTATATTGACGACATTGTCGAGGGCACCGTTCAGGCCATTGAAAGACCCGTTCCCTACGATATCTTGAATCTGGGCAACTCCGATTCCGTGGGCCTGATGGATTTTATCCGGATCATCGAAGAGGAACTGGGACAGGAGGCGGAAAAAGAGATGCTGCCGCTTCAACCGGGAGATGTGCCCGAGACTGTGGCCGACATCCAGCGGTCGCGGGAGTGTCTGGGATTTAACCCCCGGACCCCCCTGCGGGAGGGCATCCGGGCCTTCCTGACATGGTATCGGGAGTACTATTCCATCGATGATTGATGATTGTCGATTGAAAAACATCCTGTGGGATCGTCGGATGTCAACTATTCGTTATCGGTTAGCGGTCCTGGGTGCTGGGTCTGACGCCTGAAACCTCTAAAACGCCTTTGCCATGAGGGGGAGGGCTACGAAGGCCCCCAGGGAACTCCCCATGTTGGTGAGGACGACAATCAGCAGAACCCGGGTGATCTTGTTTTTCCAGAACCCC
>JAWOIH010000295.1:0-38579 GCA_046484725.1 Candidatus Desulfacyla sp.
GGGATCAGGTAGCCCTGGGCGATCTTGATCTTTTCCTCTTCAGTATACCCTGAAAGGTTGATGATCTCCATGCGATCGCGGAGAGGCAGCGGAATCGGCTCCAACATGTTAGCGGTGGTGATAAACATCACCTCTGACAGATCAAAGGGCACATCCAGGTAATGATCGCGATAGTCACGGTTCTGTTCAGGATCGAGCACTTCGAGCAAGGCAGAAGTCGGGTCTCCGCGCCAATCGGTACCCACCTTGTCCACTTCGTCCAGCATAAAGATAGGGTTCTTGCTTCCCGCGCGCTTGAGAGCCTGGATCACACGGCCCGGCATCGCACCGATATACGTCCGGCGATGTCCTCGAATCTCGGCCTCATCCCTCATGCCGCCTAGCGACATGCGCCTCATCTGTTTCGACCTGGATTTCCCAGCCCTTTGACTGCAACAGGGTTTCCAGGTTTTTGGCAAAAACTTTGAACGCGGTCTTTTCCGAATGAAAATGGCCCCCGTCGATAAGGGCGATGCCCAATGCCTCGGCCTCCAGGGCCACATGGTGGCCGACATCGCCGGTCAACAGAAGATCCGCGCCCTTTTCACAGGCAAGAGATACGAGACTTCCGCCAGAGCCCCCCACAACGGCGAGACGACGGATCAGGAGGTCCCGTTCTCCAACGGCCCGTATGTCTGCTGTCCCCAGGATCTTCCTGACGGTCTTTGCTACGGCGGGCAGACTGGCCGGATCGGGCAGATTGCCGATTCGTCCCAACCCCGCGCCTTCGGCCGCGTCAACCGCTTTCAGGAACTCCACATTCGTCAGGCCTAAAAGCTTGGCCAGGATATCATTGATACCTCCCGGGGCTGCATCCAGATTCGTGTGGGCAGCCACAATGGCAATCCCCCGCCTGGCAGCTTCAGTAATGACATTGCCCGGAAAGGCATCCGTCCGGAACCGTGACAAGGGTTTGAAGATCAGCGGGTGATGGGTGAACAGGAGTTGTGCATGGGCCTTTGAGGCAGACATCAAGGCCTTGAGGGTCGGGTCCAGGGATGAAAAGATTTTTTTGATTTCCTGGTTGGGAGATCCTATCTGGAGGCCCGGATTGTCCCACGGTTCGGCCCATCGGGCCGGGGCCACGGTTTCCAGCATATCCAAGAAATTCCTGAGTTTGAGTATCATGTTAAAAAAGTACCCATCCGTGCCCGCCACCCACGCGGCCTCCTATTCAGAACGGGCCAGACCAGACCGCACAGGCCAAAAAAATTGAAAGGGCGCATCCTTTACGAATACGCCCTTTGTGGCAAGGTCAATTCCGGTATTTCGGAAATATTTTGAGTAATGTTAGCAGTCGCAAGGTTTATTCCGGTCAAATACCACGAAGCGGGATCCCCGGCTTTCGCGGTAGGGTTCAGTCATGCATCTGCGCAGTCTCCTCCACTCCGAGAACTGCGGTCGGATGCTCACATTCGGCATCCGTGCTGGAACAATGGTGGGCCCACCTGGTCTCGAACCAGGGACCTACCGGTTATGAGCCGGTGGCTCTGCCAGCTGAGCTATGGGCCCGAAAAGGGTTCCGTCGTCACTGGTGAATAGAATGCGCATCCTGCGGAAATTTGTCAAGGGAAAATATCCCCTGCAGGCCCTGGTGTCTCAGTTATCTATAAAACTCTTCAGCTTTCTGCTCCTGCTGGGGTGCCTCAGCTTCCTGAGTGCCTTGGCCTCTATCTGCCGGATACGCTCCCTGGTCACGTTGAAATCCCGACCGACCTCTTCCAAGGTGTGATCCGCCTTCTCACCGATGCCAAATCTCATCCTGAGGACCTTTTCTTCCCTGGGCGTCAGGGTTGTCAGCACCTTTCTGGTCTGTTCGGCCAGGCCGAAGTTGACGACCGCGTCGCCGGGGGAGAGAACATTCTTGTCTTCAATGAAATCTCCTAAGTGGCTGTCCTCCTCTTCACCGATAGGGGTTTCCAGTGAGATCGGCTCCTTGGCGATTTTTAGGACTTTTCGCACCTTCTCAAGGGGAAATTCCATTTTTTCGGCGATTTCTTCAGAGGTCGGCTCCCGGCCGTGTTCCTGTACCAGATACCTCGATGTCCGCATGAGCTTGTTGATCGTCTCTATCATATGCACGGGGATGCGGATCGTCCGAGCCTGATCCGCTATGGCGCGTGTGATAGCCTGCCTGATCCACCAGGTCGCATAGGTGCTGAATTTATACCCGCGTTGGTATTCGAATTTGTCCACTGCCTTCATCAGGCCGATATTCCCTTCCTGGATGAGATCCAGAAACATGAGCCCCCTATTGGTGTATTTTTTGGCAATGCTGACAACCAGCCTCAGATTGGCTTGAATGAGCTCTGCTTTGGCCCTGTTGGCCATCTCCAGGCTTCTCTCGACCTTTTGGAGCTTCAGCTTAATCTGGCGAGGGGTCATATCCGTCCGTTCCTTGGCCTGAAAAATCGTTCGTTGAGCCTTGTCCGCCTTGTTTTTCAAGGCCATGATTTCACTTTTTGGCAGGCCGATGGGGCTGATGATCGGGTCAGCCTTATCGGATTTCGGCATTTTGGCCAAACATCGTTTCAGATAGGATATCGGCCTCCCACCTGCCCGCAGCATGCATTCTTCCAACCTCCTTTCCGATTCCTCGACCTCAACTGCCAGATTCCTTAGTTTATCAATCATATTATGTATTTGTCGATCCTCCATGCTGAAGGAGTTGACCAACTTCATAATTTCCTTCTGATCCTGCTTGATCCGTGCGACAAGCTCTTTCTTGGCGTTTTCAGTGCACCCGGCCTTGGCCTTTTCACGCCTTTTCAGGCACATGCTTTCATTTAACGCCCTGATTTGATCGATCAGATGGATGACGGATTCCTTTTTTTCACCCATCAGCATATAGCTGTCGTCTTCTTCCAAATCATTGATCACATCTTTTAATTTCACTTCGCCGTCATTAAGCCTTTCCCCAAGCTCAATAATGTGCTCTACGCCCACGCCACATAGAAGAAGCGTCTCCAGCGCCCTCTTTTCTCCCTCTTCGATCCGTTTGGCGATCTCCACCTCTCCCTCCCGGGTGAGAAGGGAGATGCGGCCCATTTCCTTTAGATACATCTTGACAGGATCTGACACGCGCGCCGATGCGTCTGTGAGGTCAATGGCCGTATCATCGACCTTGTCTTCCTCTTCCATCTGCCTCTTCTTGTCGCCATCGGCCTTTTCAATCTTTTTTTTGGCGGCTTCGTCAATGACCATGATGTCCAACTCTTCGAACATCATCATAAGTTCATCGATGTGCTCCTCAGAGGATACGAAATCTTCAGACAGATCATCATTCAGCTCCTCAAAGGTAATGTAGCCCTTATTTTTTCCGTTATCGATCAACCGCTTTAAATTGATCATATCGGCATTCTTATCCATTATCGTACCTCCGAGTCCGGATGAACCGGGATAGTGAATATTGAATCGTAACCATAAATATACGGGTTCCCCTCATCCGCCATATCACGCCACGGTTCCGCTCGTAAGGGGTATCCTCCCTTACCATCGGTCTTCGTCGAGGCTCACCTGATTCAGCGTGAGGCGCGGACGACGGCCTTCCGGGTCAATGGCTCTGGGCCTCTCGTGCCTTCAGTTGCAGCAAAACCCGGTTCAAGGCCTCCGGATCTCCTCCAGCCTCCTTGATCGAGTTCGCCAGCTTTTTCTGGTGCGCCTTTTCCTCGATCTCCCTGACCGCCTGTTTCACCTCCTGATCCGAATAGATAGAGTCGGCCACCAGGGCTTCTCTGAACCGGATACGGACCTCCTCGCTTTCAAGGCTCTCTTCCAGGTGTTCAGGGGAAAACCGGCCTTCCTGCCGGTATTTTTCGAAAATCCTTTTAACGATCTGCGATGTCGTGGCGTCTGACAGGAGCCTCATGCAGTCCGTGTCCAGCAGTCCGGTTACGGCCACGGGATGATGCACGAGCAAGTTGAGCAACTGGACATCTCCGATTCGTTGTTTTGCCTCGGATGCGGCCACCCGCTCCTTGAGGTCTTTTTCAAGGCCGCCTTCTGAAAGCCCTTTTGCGACAGCCCTTAATTCCGATAGGATCACATCCTCCTTGATCCCAATTCGCTCTGAAAGGCGTCCGGCATAGAGCGACCCCTGTGCCCTGTTCCGGAGCTGGGCCAGGACCGGCAGAATTTCTTTCAGAACGGTGACTTTCCCCTCTATGTCGCTGCCTGCCAGCGATAATTTTTGATCGAGGAAAAAGTCAAACATGGGGGCGGCCTTCTCAAGGAGCGCCAGAAATGCAGGCAGGCCGTTTTCGTTCACAAAACTGTCCGGGTCGTGCCCATGGGGCAGGGCAACCGCCCTGGCAGGGAGGCCTTCGTTCAAGAAAAGGGGCAGACTTCGCAAGGCAGCGACCCTGCCCGCCTCATCAGAATCAAAGACAACGATCGCCTCCCTGGCATACCCCTTGATCTTCCGGATATGGTCATGGGTGAGGGCCGTTCCGAGAGTGGCCACCACCTCCTCGAGGCCGTGTTCTCTGAGGGCCAGCAGGTCCATATACCCCTCGACAATCACCGTTGCCCCCCTTTGACGGATCGCCTGGTAGGAGGCATGAAGACCATAGGGAAACTCTCCCTTATGAAACAGAAGTGTTTCCGGGGAGTTCAGGTATTTGGGCATGGCATCGTTCAGTACCCTCCCGCCGAAACCGATGACCTGACCTCGCAGATTGAAAATAGGAAACATCACCCGCCCCCTGAATCGATCGTAATACCCTCCTCCCTTTTTGGGGATGATCAGGCCCGCCTGAGCGGCCATTTCCAGATCGATCCGGCGGCTTTTCAGGTAATGCGTGAGCCCGTCCCATGTATCAGGGGCGTATCCCAGTCGGAACTCCCATATGATTTTCTTTGAAAGGGCCCTCCTTTTCAGATATTCGATGGCCGGGTTCCCTGCTGTTTGACCCAACGCCTCCTGAAAATATCGAGCGGCCGTCTCATTTATATCGAACAGGGTCTCCCGGATTTGGGTCCTCTTTTTCTCTTCATCAGAGGAAAATGCCTCGGTGATCGTTATGTTGTATCTTTCGGCCAGGTCCTTGAGCGCCTCCGGGAAGGTCACCCCATGATATTCCATCCAGAAGGCGAAGACATCGCCCCCCTTCTTGCATCCAAAGCAGTGGAACATCTGTCTGTCTGGACTGACCGTGAAAGAAGGGGCTTTTTCAGCATGGAACGGGCATAGCCCCATAAAGTTTTTCCCGGCCTTCTTGAGCTGAACATACTGGCCGATAACCTGTACGATGTCAGCCGCCCTCTTAATTTCTTCTTTGGCCGATGAGGTATCTGACATGGGAAGTGCCTAAAGTGCCTAAAGTGAGCTAAAGTGACAAAAGTCTCATCTGGCGGCATGTGTCTATCTGCCTACCCGATTTCTGCAATGGTTACGCCGTCCCCTCCCAACCTGGGGTCGGCGCTGTTAACGGTTTTGATAAAGGGCATGCCTCTCAGGTGGTCCCGGATGGCTCCCCGCAGCCGGCCCGTTCCATATCCATGGATGATGGTGAGGCTCGATCCGCCCTCCACCAATGCACGATCCACGGCCCTGTCGATGAGGGGGATGGCATCATCGACGCGGTATCCGACCACATTTAATTCCCCCGATTTCAAGCCCCCTGATGGCGATTTCCATGGGGGCCTTTCCTTGAAGGTCCAATTGGCAGAGCGCGGCCTGGTATCTGAGGGAACTGCTTTCGGTTTATCTACCATCTGAAGATCCCTGGAATCCGCAGATATCTTGACAGCCCCTAACATGACGGAGGCGCGGTCCCCTGATGGGTCCACCGATTGAACGACCCCATGTTGCTTCAGTTTGATGTGGAAGACGCTTTGACCCTCCCTCAACGGTCCGGCGACTGAGAATGCGGGGGCATTTTCCGGTGATTCAAAATGGGCCGACAATTCCTGCCTAACAGCCCCACACCGCCTCGTTACCTCAGCCTGAACAGACCTCTTTTTCCTTTTCAAGAGATTGATGGCCTGCTTGAGTTCCTCTCTGGCTGACTGTATGGCCGCCTCAGCCTCTACCCGATAGGCCTCCATCAAGGCCCGTTTCTCGATCTCTAACTGGGCCAGCCGCGCCCTTATATCTTCGGCCGCTGAATGATGCTCCTGCTTGGCCTCTTCGGCCTCCTTCCTCTCTGCCTCAACCCTTACGATCAAACGGTGCATCTTTTCTATGAGCCGGTTCAATTGAACGTCGTCCTGGTCCAGATATCCTTGGGCCTTTTCCAGGATGCCCATGGGCATCCCCAGGTCACGGGCCGTTTCGAGGGCGTGACTGATGCCGGGGGACCCATATCGTAGCCTGAAGGTCGGCCGATGGCACTCCGTGTCAAACTCAACTGCAGCGTTGAGCACACGCCGGTTCAACAGCCCATAGGCCTTTAGCCGGTTGAGGTGTGTGGCCAGTGCCACAAACACCCCCCTTTGGGAGAGTTCGTCAAGGACGGCCATGGTGAGAGCCGCTCCCTCGTTCGGATCTGTTCCCATCCCCGGTTCGTCGATAATGATCAGGCTCTTCCGGTCAGCCAGTTCTATGATCCGTTTCAGATGCGCCGCATGTGCCGAAAAGGTGCTCAGGCCGGTCTGGATATCTTGGTCATCCCCGATATCGGCCATGCAATGATCGAAAACGGGCAGGCAGCTTCCTTCGGCTGCCGGAATATGGATCCCTGTCTGCGTCATGAGGGTCATCAGGCCCAGGGTCTTGAGGGTCACGGTTTTCCCTCCCCGGTTGGGTCCCGACACGATCAGGAGATTCCGGTCTTGTTCCAATGTAATATCCACCGCGACAGGTCGGTGTTCCTTCTCTTTTCCCTCCATTCGGGATAATGCCAGCAGGATCGGGTTTCTGGCTTCCTTGAGCCGGACACCTTGTCCGTCATCTATTTCGGGGGGCACGCACGAAAAGTCCTCACCGTATCTGGCCCTGGCATACAGACCATCGAGCCTGGCGATCAGGTTTTGAGCATGGATGATCTCGGGGGACATGTCCCTCACCGCCTGTGTCAGCGTCACCAGTATCCGATGTTCCTCTGCCCTCTCTTCCAGTGCCAGTTCAGCCGACCGGTTGTTGTCCGAGATGACCTCCATCGGTTCCACAAAGCAAGTGGCTCTGGTCCGGGAGTAGTCGTGGACAATGCCGCCAAACAGGGATTTCTGGTCGCTTCTCACTGAAATGACATATCGTCCGTCCCTGACCGTTACCAGATGATCATCGCCGTTCCGGCCGAGCTCTTTGGACCTCCGGATGTCATCCAGCTTCTTTTCCAGATGGGATCGTTGTTTGCGCCTTTGGTTCCGGATCTTTGCCAGCAAGGGAGTTGCGCTGTCTCGGATATCGCCGTTCGGTGCAATCGAGGACGTTAGCTGCCTGACCAATGGACCGAGATCCGGCATGTCATCGATGATGGCGGCCAGTCCCGGATACAAGGACTTCTCGGATCGGAGGAATCCTCTGGCGGTCTGGCCTGATTCGGCGAGCCGCAACACCGTTAGGAGTTCCTCGGCCTCCAGATGAGCCCCCTTGACCCTGGATCTCGCAAGGAACGGCTTCAGGTCCGTAAGATCCGCAAAGGTGAGAAACCCCCTGATTTTGAGAAGAAGCCTTGTTTCGGAAACCAGGCTCAACTCTTGCGTGATCTTCTTGATATCGTTCGACGGGGTAAGGGAGAGACATTCTGATCGCCCCAGCGGACAAGAGGCGTAGCGGGACATGATTTCCAACAGGCGATAATATCCGAGAACCTGGTACGTATGTTCGATCATGCAGGCTCTATCAGGAGGTGCGACCTTTGAGGCACGTTGGTTTTGCATCCCTGAACAACGAAAGACATTCGGTTCATGGAAAACACTCGAAGAAATTGTTCGTTACTGTCCAGCGGAAGATGCGGTCAGAAGTTTTTTGGCGATCTCAGTCACTTCCTTGCCCTGTGCCAGGCCTGACATCTTGGCCATGGCTGCCTTCATGACCTTTCCCATGTCCCTTGGGCCTTCGGCAGACAGCTCTGAAATGATCTCTCGCACAGTCGCTTCAATTTGCTCCGGGGTCAATTGCTGCGGCAAATATCCATACAAGACCTCAATCTCTTTTTCTTCCTTAACGGCCAGGTCCTCACGGTTTCCGCTCCTGAATTCCTTTACAGCCTCTTTCCCCTTGCGTATCATGGACGATATGACGGATTGGATCTCTTCCTCACCTAATTCACGCCCCTTTTCCACCTGCATATTCTTGAGCGCGGCCCTGAGCATCCTTAGACACGAAAGCCGAAGGCTGTCTTTTGTCTTCATGGACTGTTTGAGATCTTCGGCGATTTTCTGGTTTAGAGACATCTTTCTGTCCAAGGTTACGGGTGAAGGGCAAAAAACACGAAACTTTTTATTATATAGCAAATTATTGAAATGTCAACGCTCAAAATTTGATTTCATATCATTTTTGCATTCCCTCACACACCCTGATGGCCTCGGAGAGGTCCAGACTGCCATCATACAAGGCCCTCCCCGTAATCATCCCGGTAACGCCATCTTCTTTCAGCGGCAATATCTCCAAGACATCGGCGAGTCCGGAGATTCCCCCGGACGCGATGACCGGGATACGGGTGGACCTTGCCAGATCTCTGGTGGACGCTACATTGCACCCGGTTTTCATCCCGTCGCGGTGGATATCCGTATAGATGATGGCCGATATGCCGGCATCTTCAAACTGTTTTGCAAGCTCTATGGGCGCCTGTCCGGTCTCCTCTGTCCATGCCTCCACTGCAACGAAGCCATTTTTCGCGTCGATCCCCAGGATGATCTGTCCCGGATATGCGCTGCATGCACGGCGCACGAACGCCGGGTCCTTGCACGCCACCGTACCCAGGACCACATAACGGAGTCCCAGCTCAATGTAGGCGTCCAATGCGGCCATATCTCTCACGCCGCCTCCCAGCTCCACGGGGATGGGAACCGCCTCTACAATCCGCTTGATAACCTCCCTATTGACAGGCCTTCCCTCTACGGCGCCATCCAGGTCCACGATATGGAGCCTTTGGGCGCCACACCCATGCCATCGAATCGCCATTTCCTCAGGAAAATCTGAAAAAACGGTTTCATCGGACATCCGTCCCTGCTTAAGCCTGACGCAACGGCCCCCTTTGAGATCAATCGCCGGAATAATCAGCAAATTCCTAATCCTTTCCGTCTGCCGGAGATCCCGGCATTTCGGCCAATAACCGCTCTAAACCGAGGCCGGCCAACTCTCTGGCTGTCAGCCAGCGGCCGCCGCTCTTGACATACGTATCCAGGTCAAAGAGGTTTTCGAATAACGATTTTTGGGTTTTGTCATAATTGCTGCGCCAGAGGATCGCGCCATTCGACGGCCTCACAAGGGAGATATCAAATGCTACGGAGGCCGGTGTTTCAACCCCGTAATCGGTCCCCACACGCTCCTGCCAGCGGTATACCTGTCCGATCATGACGGCATCCGCCCCAAAGGCCTTTCCTACATCCTGAATCATTTCAAGGGGGTGGATGCCTACCTTTGTGTCTGACTGCATGATGCTTTCAACCACGCCCTGCGCCTGTCCCGGTGGAATCAGATGCCGTCCTTTGTTCTGGGCCAGCATCTCAAAAAGCTGTTCCGTCAGCCAGTCAACCACATCTTCGGGAACCGGCCAGGACATGAAGGAGGTGCCCGTTATGGGATTTCGGACCAGCTCAGGTTTCTCTCCGTTGGTGATGGGGGCCTGAAATCCCACCACAACGAGGGTTTGTATGATCGGCCGGTAAGGAGGTTGGGTAGAGGGTGGCGACCGCCTGTCGCCGTGGCAACCGGCAAGGACCCAGAGGGTGAACAGCGTCAGGAGAGACCATCTACATCGTGAACAGGTGACCCGAACGTTCGCGGCCATGACCCCTCCTTTCGCTACAGAACACCTTTTGTGGAAGGTAAATTCCCTTTCAAGCGGGTTTCGATCCCGATGGCCTGGTCCAGCGCCTTGCCGAAGGCCTTGAAGATGGCCTCCGAAACATGGTGAGGCTCATCTCCTGACATGAGATCAATGTGGAGGGTCAGCCCTGCATGGGTCGCCAGGGCGCGAAAAAATTCCTTGATGAGACCTGTGTCAAAGGTTCCGGTGGTGGTTTTTTCGAGGACTACCCGATAGGCCAGCATGGGCCGGTTCGAAATATCGATGACGACCCTGGCCAGGGCGTCATCCATGGGGATGGTTGCTTCGCCATAGCGTCGAATTCCTCGCATGTCGCCCAACGATTTCTTGAGGGCCATACCGAAGGTGATGCCCAGATCCTCCATGGTATGGTGGTCGTCAATTTCTCTGTCGCCTGAGGCCCTGAGTTCCATTTCCATAAAACCATGGGCCGACATCAGGTCCAACATGTGGTCCATAAAAGGGATCCCCGTATCCACCCTGGAAGGGGCGCCGCCGTCAAGATTAAGACGCAAGAGGATATCGGTCTCCTTTGTTTTTCTCTTAATGGTAGCCTCTCGATTCATTGGGGACCGTATCTTGTTCCAGGGTGTGGAGCATTACCGCATGGCAGCCTCAGGCAGGGAACAGATGGTGGAGATGAGGGGATTCGAACCCCTGACCTGTACGTTGCGAACGTACCCCTCTCCCAACTGAGCTACACCCCCACACCCCACGCCTACCAAAGTGCCCCTTCCGTCAGGCAACATCTTGGCGGATGATACCTTAACCTTGTAATTATAATTATCTGATGTATGAAATCAATCTTTTTTTCTTATTATCGGGATTTCCCCATTCCCGCTATCTCTGAGGTTTTTCAATACCGAGCGCGGCGCGGGGCCGAGGATCGCGTGCTATGCGCGACTATTCAGAGGCAATACCGTATCGGCGTCTCTGAAGACACCTATTTGCAGGAGCGGCTTATCCCGGCGACTCTTTATTTTTTCTTCCATTTGTCAATATGTCAGATTCCCAGGCGGTTGAGAAACCGGGGATGAAGTTATTTGGATAAAGGATAAACCGGGTTGGGCTGCCTAAAAGAGAGAGGTCTTTTCTACCGGTTACAGGCAAGAATGCGTAGTCCTTCGGAAAAAACGACCTCCATCTTCTCATATGAGACCCTTGTCACGATTCCCCTTCCAAAGGTCTTGTGGTCGATCACATCATCCGTCTTAAATGATTCTGACATGTTGTAGACTATGGACTCTTTTTCCTTAAACTTTTCAGCCAGTTTCTCGAATTCCTTTGCGAAGTCTTTCTTTTTGGGGACGGTGCGCTTCTTTGGCTTAAGGGCCTTGGCAGGAGCCGTTTTCTTAGCGGGATGGTATTTGTGCTCACTCCCGCAGGTCTTACATTTTACCCTGTCGACAATTCCTTGCAGGTTGTGGACAACCACCACATGAGCCAGTTCCAGGCCGCATCTGGTGCACATGGTAACCAGATCTTGGGCAACGGGCGTCCGATCTTTATCTTTTCTCATTGTTTTCTTTCCCGGGAATAAAGGGTGTTTGTGTTGGCAGAACTTAAGACACAAAACCCTGCCCGCAAGCCCCGGGTATTGAAAAGGGGGGGAAAAGATGTTACATAAATCCTTGCGTCGCTGAAGATCCAAATCCATGGTCGCCCATGCATGCCCGGATATGCCTCGATACCGGGTGCGATCCGCATTCGAGGCAGCCTCGTTGATCCGAACGGGTCCGGGTATGGCCGACGTTCAAGCGGGGGCCGGCAAGAAAACGCAAGCCGTGTTGCCGCCATGAAGGCGTGAATGGCCTGAGAGTGGACATCCTGGCATCTGGAGAAGGCGGATCAGACCTGTTCTGGGGTCGGGGGTGCCTGCTTTTATAGGCGGGCTCATCGCGTGCCGGGCTAACCGAGATGTCAAACGGATTATCGGGATTTGCTTTCAAGAAAATATTTTTGGGGTTTCCGACTGGCATCCTCTTTTGTTGGGGTCGTTTCTCAATCGACAATCACAAATCAACCATCACGAATCATAATTGCGGCGCGGGGGCGACATGAGTAAACAAGGATTTGATTACGATTTTGTCATCATCGGGTCAGGGTTCGGCGGAAGCGTGTCGGCATTGCGCCTTTCTGAAAAGGGGTATCGGGTCGCCGTGTTGGAGAAAGGGAAGCGATGGGGGCAGGAGGATTTTCCAAAGACAAACTGGAATCTAAAAAAATTCCTGTGGTGGCCGCAATTGGGTTGCTACGGCTATCAGATGCTGACGCAGTTGAAACATGTCATGATTTTGCATGGCGGGGGAGTGGGCGGCGGCAGTCTGGTCTATGCCAACCAGTTGCTGGTCCCGCCGGACGAGGTGTTCGAACGGCCGGACTGGGGCATGCCCGATTGCAAGGCCCGAATGATGCCCCATTATGAAACAGCGAGAAAGATGCTCGGCGCCAACCCCAGTCCTCAGATCGGTATTGCCGACACATACCTCAGGGAGGTCGGCATTGAATTGAGGGGAGAGGATACGTTTCATGTCAATGACGTGGGCATTTTTTTCGGCACACCGGAGCAGACCGTCCCGGATCCCTATTTTGGGGGGAGGGGACCGGATCGAACCGGGTGTAGGTTTTGCGGGTCCTGCATGGTGGGCTGCCCGGTAGGCGCTAAGAACACCCTGGACAAAAACTATCTTTACCTGGCAGAAGGCCTGGGTGCCCGGATCATTCCCGAGACGGAGGCGACCGTCCTCAGGCTCTGGAATGATGGGTATGAGATATCCACCAGAAAATCAACCGGATGGAATCATCCTGCAAGAACCTATCGGGCCCGGGGCGTCATTCTCAGCGCCGGGGTCCTGGGTTCGGTCAAGCTTTTGATGAAGTCTCGGCAGAAAGGGCTCCTGCCGGGTCTATCGGATCAGCTTGGCAATTATGTCCGCACCAACTCCGAGGCCCTTCTCGGCGTCAAATCAAGGGACACGGATACGGATTGGAACGATCAGATCGCCATCACTTCCGGCATCTATGCGGACGACACCACCCATGTGGAACTGGTGCGGTACAATAAAGGGTCCGATGTCCTCCTTAATCTCCTCACCTTGATGACCGATGGGGGCGGAAAGGTCCCGCGGCCGTTGAGATTTTTGGGAAACGTCGTAAGACATCCGGTCCGGTTTGTCAGACTCCTGTGGCCCCTGGGGATGGCATCCACCACAACGGTGGTGCTGGTCATGCAGACGGATGAAAACTACCTCAAACTCGATTACACACCCAGATGGTGGCGCCTGGGTGGGCGAAGCGTGAACTCGACCGTACCTTCCGGAATGCTCAGGTCTCCTGCTTACATACCGATAGCCAATGAAGTCACCCGACGCCTGGCCCGCAAGATGAATGGCACGCCCCTGAGTTCGTTTCCTGAGGTCGTCTTGAATGCATCCACTACCGCCCATATCCTTGGCGGATGTTGCATGGGCGGGTCCCCTGAAAAAGGCGTTGCAGGTTTGAATGGCGAGGTCTTTGGCTACCCGAACCTTTTCGTCGCGGATGGGTCTGTGGTGCCGGCCAATCTGGGGGTCAACCCAAGTTTGACCATTACCGCATTATCCGAATACATCCTGTCTCAAATCCCAAAAAGGTAGCGGGACCAGGAGGAGGGAGACAGCCGGTCAGCTTTTCAGGGTTCGCAGGCGTTCATAGGCCTGTGTGATCTGAATAAAGGCCCCTTCATCACCCCCCCGGTCAGGATGGCTTTCTTTGGCACGCTGCCGATAGCAGTGAAGCAGGGCCCTTCGGTCCATCTTTTTGAAATCCATGGGCAGGATGCCGAGCCAGCGACAGGCCTCCTCTTCCGGAATGGATGCCGGGGAGCGGGGAGGGGGAGGCCTGTAAAAGCGGTGTTTCCAGATGAAGTCCTCGACCCTCTCTTGCCAGATGTTCCGTGGATCGAAGGGGTTGTCAAAGTGGAGGATCAAATACTTGATGAGATAGGGATGGAGGGCGTCCGGGTCATGACGCCCCACACCCTTGAAAAATGCCGGATCCCGGTTCAGTTGGCAGAGATCTTCTACCAGATACGCATCCAGCTTCTCCGGTTCCAGTGCTGCGGGCTGATGTCGGGTCAGGCGATGGCTGAAATGGCGCTGCATGTGGAGGGCCGTATAAATGTAATCCCCCACCTCGTGAGCAGGCAGTTCCCTTTCCATCTCTTCAAGGAGGTGCTCGATCTCGTCACGGCTTTTGTAGAGGAGTACGTTTAGAAACTTCCAGGGACGTGTATCGAGGTCTCCAATATCCACCCTTCCACACCGGAGATAGTGGAGCCGACGCTTATCAAAGGGATGGAGCCGTTGTTGCGCCTCCATCAGCTCATCCCGGTCCATTTGGCGATGGCGGCTGTCTCCTGTCCTGGATCGCTGAAACATCTCCACGATCCTGCGTACCCTCGGATCAATGAAGGGCATGAAGAGCTCTTCCAACTCGTCGCCGTCAACAGCGCTTCCCTTGGCACGAAGCCTCTCCTCTAAGGACTCGTCCACGTAGAAGCTGTTCCCCCCAGGATACACAATGTGTTGCTCAGGGTCGGGACCCAGGTCCATCAACCGCCGGGACTTCCAGCAATCCTCATCCCAGTAGGATTCACAGAGGATGTAATGCCTTTCATGATTGACGAATCGTCTCTTCAGATACATATGGCAACCCCGGGTTTATGCCGGTTTGGGATTACCCTATTTCCTTTGCCCGGTCCTGTCAACCGCCATCCCAAATGGAGGGCAATTGTCGCGGAATGATCGAGATGATGGAGATGGCGGGTGTTTTTCTCTTGCGATACGGCGGTTTTTGTGGTTGTTTTTGAAAATTTTTTTCACGAGGTACGACAGTGGATTTTTCATTATGCAACACCATTATCAGCAATGCATCTCGGGTGGTCGTGGGCAAATCCGATGTGCTCGAATTGACCCTGGTGGCGCTTCTGGCAGAGGGGCACATCTTGTTGGAGGACGTGCCCGGCGTGGGCAAGACGCTGATCGCCAAGACCCTTGCCCGTAGCTTCGGCGGGGCTTTCCGGAGAATTCAGTTCACGCCGGATCTCCTCCCTTCGGATGTCACCGGGTTCACGATTTATGATCAGCAAAAGGCGCAGTTCCGTTTTCAGGAGGGTCCTGTGATCACGAACATCCTGTTGGCGGATGAGATCAACCGGGCCATCCCCCGTACCCAGTCCAGCCTCCTTGAGAGCATGGAAGAGCGTCAGGTAACGGTCGACGGCAAGACGTATCCGCTTCCCAGACCCTTTTTTGTCATGGCGACGCAGAATCCGATCGAACTCGAAGGAACTTTTCCCCTGCCCGAGGCCCAGCTCGACAGGTTCCTCCTCAAAATCGATGTGGGGTATCCCGACAAGGAGGAAGAGATATCCATCCTGACGCGTTTTCAGGAACAAGATCCCTTTTTAGAGCTTCACCCCGTGACGACCTCGGACCAGCTCGTCCAGATGCAGCAGGCCCGCCGGCACATTCATATGGCCGCTCCTGTCACAGATTATATTACAGAAATTGTCAGGGCCACGAGAGATCACAGCGCCTTTCGTTTCGGGGCCAGCCCGAGAGGTTCCTTAGGGTTGATGCGTGCGGCCCAGGGGCTTGCGGCGGTGAGAGGACGTGATTTTGTCCTGCCGGACGATGTTAAGTATCTGGCCTTTCCGGTACTGGCCCATCGTCTGATCCTCAAGGAAGAGGAACGCCTGCGCGGTGAGACGGGCGACCGTTTCCTGAAGGACATTATCGACCAGGTCCCTGTTCCCGCCCCCACTCAGTAAGGTTAAGGTTATGCAGATCTCCGAGGAGAGAACCGCCTCGATTTTTATCGTGCCCCTGTTTCAGTGCTTTGTCGCCGGTTTCCTGTTTATCGCGCTGATTTACGGGTTTCGTCAACTGATCCTGTTTACCAGTATCCTCTTGGGCATCGGCATTGGCGCCAATATCTGGTCCCGGTTGAGTCCCCTTCATGTCTCCTGCGATCTGGGCATGGAAAGGCGGAGGGGGTTCCCCGATGAAACATTGATACTTCGCATTCAGATCATCAATGCCAAGTACCTCCCCGTCAAGATCGGCATGGCCATCCGTTTCTCAAACCCTTCAATCCGTTTTGGGCATGGGGAAGAGGGGGCCGTGGCAGCGTGCGGGCTCCTCTGGCATCAGCGGTGTCGGTTTCAAAAGGAGGTGACCTTCACCCGACGCGGTGTCTATCGGCTGGGGCCCCCCGGCATCATGGTGGGAGATCTCTTCGGGTTTTACAGGAGAGAGAAAAAGGTGGAATCGTCCGTGGAGGTTATCGTCTACCCGCGCATGAAGGAGGTGAGACCCACTTCTTTGCCCAAACGGGACTTGTACGGGGCCCCCGGGGCAAGGGGTCTGGTGGAAGACCCGGTGTACATCTATGGCACAAGGGATTACCAGCCGGGCCGTCCGATGCGGCGCATCCACTGGAAGGCCAGTGCCCGCCACCACCGCTTGCAGGAAAAGCTGTGTGAGCCGGCGGAACGGGAGAAGGTAATGCTCCTGCTGGAAGTCGGGCAATTCGCAGAAGCCCGGGCCGAAGAGGCATTCGAGCGGACGATTGAAGGGGTCGCCTCCCATGGGGCCTGGCTGGATCGAAAAGGTCATGCCCTGGGGTTTGCCGCCAACAGCGTCCTCACCGGGGGGCGTTCCCCGGTCATCCCGGTAGCCCAGGGCCCGACCCAGCTGGCGCGGATCCTTGAGGCCCTCGCCAGGGTCACGATACGGCCTGACGGGGGCCTCCTGGAGATCCTGTCTCGCAGCTCCTCCCTCCCCTGGGGCGTGACCTGTCTCCTGTTTTCCTATGAACCCTGCGACGCGACCACCCGTATCGAGGCCTCCCTGCGCCATCGAAAGATCCCCACGGTGGTTCTGAATGCATCCGCAATCCCTTCCCTTTCAGAAGGTCAAGGCCCCGGCCCGGTCAACGGCCGGGCCGGGGATCACGTCTGTCCCAGGGAGGGTCTTGATCCATGACGCAAAGGCAGAGAGGCCTGCTGTTCGTCATCTGCGTCGGCATGGTGCTGAGCTGGATCTATACATGGGCCGCCTTTATTATGCCGATTCTGGGGTTCCGTCCATTTCCCATAACGGATGGGGCCTTGATACTGGCCCTTTCGGCAGGCATGACCTATCTGCACCGGGGAAGAGGCTGGCGTCTCGGGTCTATCATCGGTCTTCACGCGGTTGGCCTGTCATTCTCCGCCTCCCGCATGATCTATCTCCCATTTGGCTGGGCAGATCCATTCTGGTCCGGCCAGTGGCTTGCCATGTTCTTTTCCCGGCAACGCACGCTTGTGGAATGGTCGGTGGTTGTCCTGACCCTTTTCTGGACCGCGGCGCTCTGGTTCGCCGGTGTTCGGCTGGTCGTCAAGGCCCCGGATCGTCTCGCCGTGAGCGCCCGATTCGATTTCGGGGCCGCCGCATTTCTCCTATTGCTTCTTATCCAGGTGATTATGATAGGAAAAGGTGCTCCCGTGCATCCGGATGCAACCTGCGAATGGAGTTTTTTGGCGTTTCTGATGCTGGGCCTCCTGGCCCTGGGAATGGGAGGCGATGGAGACAGGGTTGAGAAAGGCTATATGGGCGCCTATGGAGGCGTTGGCGCGGTCCTTAGTTTTATGATGCTGGTGCTTCTATTCGGCGGAGGACTGGTGATCCTTTTTCTCCCGTCTCTGATGAGCGCCGCGGAGGTGGCCCATGACGTGCTTAAGGCAGCGGCAAGGCCGCTGGTTCCCGTCCTGATCACCGTCCTCCGCTTTATTTTTATGGGTGGGTGTCGAAGGGCGCAAGAAGGGCGTCGGCCTTCAGGACAGGAGGATTTCGGCGCTGAAATGCCGATAGCGGCCGGCAGCGAGCCGGGTTTGTTCCACGCTATCCTGACATGGGGCTTCATGGGCATGGCCCTCATCATTGGACTGGCGGGCTTTGTATTCGGGGCCTATTGGCTTATTCGATGGCTGGCTGCGAGGACGCCCACGGATGTGAAGAAGGCAAGCATCTGGACTGTGCTGTTTCGGTTGTTGGGTCTTTTTAAGTTATTCCTCCTCTCTATCCCTAAACGAAGGATGAGAAAAAGAGCGCATGGGCAGGCGGGGGCATATCCCTATGCCCGGCTTCAGCGATGGGGGGCCCATTGCGGGATGCCCCGCATCCCCAGTGAAACGCCCCTCGAATACGGCTTTCGTCTGGTAAGACAATTCCCAACCCTTGGAAACGACATTGCATGGATTGTGGAGCTGTATAATCAAAGTGTTTATGGCCTGTTTCCGCCCAATGAGAAACAGATCCTGTCGGCCCGCCATTCCTTGAACAGGGTGCGGAGTGTCCGTTACTGGCCCGCCCGTCTCAAGTCATGGTTCCTGTCGCCATCGAAATGATATAAATCCATCTGAAGCGGGATGACCGCAACCAAAAATATATCACCCAGAGACCTTTCCTTTCATTCGTGATCCTCCCATCGATCCAGGGGGCACTCCGGGCAGAGCGGGGTCTTTCGGCAGTAGTGCTTTCCGGTCAGTACAATCAGGGCATGAAACTCGTTATACAGGGATACATCTTCGGGGAGATGATCCATAAAGAGCGACTGTATGTCGTGGTAGGTAGTCTCTTCCGGGGACATTTTGTGCCGGCTCAGTATCCGGTGGGTGTAGGCGTCCACCACAAAGATCGGCCTGTTGGCGGCATACAGGACAATACTGTCCGCGGTTTCCTGCCCTATACCATTGACGGAGAGAAGCCCTTCTCTGATGACATGGGTCTCTTGGTTGAAAAAATATGCCAGGTCTCCATCGTACTGATCGGCGATGTAATTGAAGAGATTTTTGAGTCGCTTTGCCTTGATGTTGTAGTAGCCTGCCGAACGGATTTCCAGAGCCAGCTCCGCTGTCGGCAGAGAAACAAGACAGTCAAGGGAAATGAGCCCCTTGTCCTTGAGATTTGAAATGGCCTTTTCGACATTTGTCCAGTTGGTATTCTGGGTGAGGATTGCTCCGATCATGACCTCCAGGGGCGTCTCGGCCGGCCACCAGTTCTGAGGGCCGAAATGGGCGAGGAGGCGTTCGAACATCTCCAGCAACCGTTGACCGGTACCGGTGAAGGGGGTGAATGGCTGCTCGATTATTTCTTTTGCGGGGCAAGGGGGTTGTTTCAACGCATGTTCTCCCGAAATAGAGATCCTATATTATAACTTGACAGGCGAATGAAGATACCTTAGATTTTGCCCTCGTGTCAACAAAGCGACAGACACGTCTTCTCAATCCCAAGTTGCCTTACATGAAGTGAGCGTTGGTATTCACGACAAGCAGAAAAAGCAATTTACCATGGCAAAAGGTCAGTCCCTCCATAAGACGCGAAACATCGGGATCATTGCGCACATCGATGCGGGCAAGACCACGGTGACAGAGCGTGTCCTTTTTTACTCGGGCCGTGTTCACAAGATGGGCGAGGTTCACAACGGCGAGGCCACCATGGACTGGATGGTGGAAGAAAGGGAAAGAGGCATCACCATCACCTCTGCCGTTACATCGTGCGAGTGGCTCGGGCATACCATCAACATCATCGATACCCCCGGTCATGTGGATTTCACCATTGAGGTGGAACGCTCTCTCCGAGTGTTGGATGGGGCGATCGGCGTATTCTGCGCAGTGGGGGGCGTAGAACCGCAATCTGAGACCGTGTGGCATCAGGCCGACCGATACAAGGTCCCCAAGATCGTCTTCATCAACAAGCTCGACCGGATCGGCGCGGATTTTTTCAGGGTCGTCCAGATGATCAGGGACCGGCTGGCTGCGGTTCCCCTGGTTCTTCAGTTGCCCTGGGGGGTGGAAGACAGTTTCAAGGGAGTGATCGATCTCGTCAGCATGAAAGGAATCCTCTGGGAAGACGACTCTCTGGGCGCGAAATTGACTGCAGTGCCGATACCGGAGGAAATGGCCGAGGAGGCCGCCCATTACAGGGATCTCCTCCTGGAGACCCTGGCCGACAAGGACGATCTCGTCATGGAGCGGTATCTGGCCGATGAAGAGGTCCCGGTTCAGGAACTCAAAGAGGCCATTCGTCAGGTCACCACCCGCTTGAAACTGGTCCCAGTCTTTTGTGGGGCCGCCTTGAGAAATAAGGGCATCCAGCCCCTTCTCGACGGGATCGTGGACTACCTGCCGTCACCCCTGGAAGTTCCACCGATCACCGGAACGAATCCCCTGACAGGGGAGGTCGAATCCCGGCCCCCAAAGGCAAAGGGACCTTTTTCCGCCCTTGCCTTCAAGGTCATGATGGACCAGGGGCGGAAGATGACGTATCTGCGGGTCTATTCCGGCACAATAGCGGCCGGAAGCCCGGTTTTCAATCCGGGGAGGGGCCTTGTTGAAAAGCCTGCACGCCTGCTGAAGATGCATTCCAACAAGCGGGAACGGATCGGAGAGGCCTCTGCAGGGGATATCGTTGCGGCAATGGGCCTCAAACTTACGACCACCGGCGATACCCTCTGCGACGAAGCGCATCCCATCCTGCTGGAGACGATGCAATTCAATGAGCCGGTGATCAGCGTAGCCGTGGAACCCAGGGGCGTGCAGGATCATGACAGGCTTCTGGATGCCCTTGGAAAGCTGTCGGACGAAGACCCTACGTTCAAATTCAAAATCGATGAGGAGACCGGCCAGACACTCATTTCCGGCATGGGTGAATTACATATAGAGATCATAGTCGGAAGGCTTAAACGGGAATTTCTGGTCCCCGTGAATCAGGGGAAACCCCAGGTCGTGTACAGGGAGACCATCACCGTGCCGGTGGAGGAGGAGAGCGTCTTCAAGAGAGAACTGGCCGGTCAGGAGCATTTTGCAGGCATTCGGATCCGTATATCCCCCCTGCCGAGGGGGACCGGGAACCTGTTTGTCAACCAGTGCGACGATCCGATGCTCACCGAGGTCTTTCTGGAGGCCATCAGCAACGGCATTGCCGAGGCCCAGGCGGGTGGAACCCTATTGGGATATCCGGTATGCGACGTCCAAACCACGCTCTTAGGGGTTCAGATCAAAGAGAACCTCACAGACGTGATGGCCTTTAAGGCGGCTGCCAATATGGGCTTCAGGGGCGCATTCCAGAAAGGCGAGCCTGTCCTCTTGGAGCCCATCATGAAAACCGAAGTCCTGGCGCCGGAGGATTTTACAGGCGAAGTGATCGGCGATCTCAGCGCCAGGCAGGGAAAGATCGAACAGATCGCAAGTACCGGCGCAGTCCAGGCCCTGACGGCAAGCGTTCCCCTGTCCAAGATGTTCGGGTATTCCACGGCCCTTCGTTCCGTCACCCATGGAAGAGGCACTTTCACCATGCAGTTCAGCCATTATGACCGGGCTTGAATCCGGTTGGTCCCTATCGCCAGACCTGCAAGCGGGCCTGACCTTCGCCGTAGTCGATAATTGCACCGTCAGATGTAATTTCTTTTAAAACCGGCCCGTTTTCGCCGATTTGATCTCCCACCTTGAAGTTTTTCATATTGATGAAGACCAGACGCTCGGCCGGTTTTTCCGAATAGGAGTGGACATTGATCTGGAGGTTCCCCAATTTTTGTCTGACCTCGAAGGGGAGTTCGCTGAGCAAGGGAATGGATGGCGGTTTGCCGCGACTCGCCTTCCTCCTCCCATCGGCCGGCTGTGAGGGCGGTGGGGGCGGTTCATCTACCATCGCCTTGCCGTCCATTTCATTTATGCTGTCCGGATCCGTGGCCGTCTGGGGCGCGGCGGGTTCAGCAGGTTCGGTTTCTCCGGAAGTCAGAACGGGCGGGGCCGGAGCCGGGGAAATCCCTTTATCCGTGGGTTGACGCTTCACATCCGCTGTTTGACCGGCCGGTTTGGACCCTGTCTCCGGCAGTGCCTTGACCCCAGTTTCGCCTGCCGTCTTCGGGGGCTGGGCAGCCGGAGTTTTGTGCATCAAGGCCGACGCAGGCTGAGGCGGAGGTGTCTGGGCCGGGGGCGGCCCCGGCGGCTTTGAGGCGCTGCTGTCCGGTGAAGCCGGGGAAGGGCGCGCCTCTGCTTTTCCGGCGGGATCTGTCTCAGATGTGGATCGTGCGATGGAAGATTCTGTCGGCACGACGGGGGCGCCAGGATCGGGGCCGTCGGGCCACAGGATGAGCCAGGCAACGATAACGCCGACCAGAAGGACGCCGCTCAACCAGAGCCATGGCCGGATGCCCTTTCGTTGAAGGTGATCCTCCTCATATACGGCAGTCAAATCGGGCGGCCGTTCAAGCCTGCGTTCACGCTCAGCTCGTTTGAGCGCGTCAAGGATCAACGACATGCTTCTCTCCGTTCGTTGGCCGGGTGTATAATAAGGGAATGGCAGCGCCTGCGGTTGCCTTGTTCAACTGAATCAACGTCTGCTCTCCGACGATGCCGTCCGCTCTCACAAAGTTGGCTCGCTGAAATTCCATGACCCGTCTTTTCAGATCTTGATCAAACAAGGGGCTGGGAGACGGGGCCTGTGATTCGGTCTGATTGGCGTCTGCAAACTGGATATCCTCGGCACGATCCAGTTGAGCGCGCAGCCACAGCACATCCGGCCCCCTGTCTCCCTCCTTGATCACGGGGAAGCTAAGCGCGGGCGGTTTCCATAACAGGGTGAAGTCTCCAAACCAGAAGGGTTCGACTGCGGACTGGTTCAGTGTAACCTGTTGCGCACCCAGATCCAGGGTAATTCCATGCTCTTTCATACGAATAGCCGCCACATGATGCCGGCGCTGATCGCGATCGATCAGTTCCAGGATTACGGGTCGGTTCAGATGACGCAGGGTCGTCCAGTTGCCCTTGTCCCTATAACAGCGGAGCCCGATCTTGGCGACCCGTTCACAGGGAGTCATCCCAGGTAAAGGGGGATCGACCGCCTGCCACTGCTTCAGGAGGGCTGCAAACGCCGTATCCATGTCGGTTTTTGCCGTTCCTGTCAACAGCAATTCAGCCAGCACATCCGGCGCGTCGGCCTTTTCTTCCTTTACTTTCGTAGCTTCTGCTCGAGGTTCGGAAGTTAAGGGCTTTTCCCCTGTCTCGGCTGAGGGACCGGAGGCCGGAGCCTTTGCCCCCTCTTTTTTCAGATTCTGCGGCTGCGGCTTCGGGCCTTTGGGGGAAGCAGGGGAAAGGGCGGTGGGTGGCCCATGTTCTGACATTATCGCCTGTTTTTCGATCATCGGATTGACGATGAATTGCCATCCTGCCCACACCAGCACACAGGCCCAGAGGGCCAGTGCCCAGGCGAACAGCCTGCGAGGCCGGCCTAAAAGCTTGGGACCCATGACCTCTGATGCGGCTTTTCGCAACAATTGCCGGTCGACCCGTTCAACCTGTTGGGCATAGGCGCCCAAAAGGGCCCGGTCACAGATGGTGTTAATCAGTCGAGGAATGCCCCCGGACAGGGTATGCGCCAGGCCCAGGGACCCCTTCGTGAACAACCGTCTCTTGCACCCTGCAACCTCCAGACGATGGTTCACATAGGCGACTGTTTCATCAGGGAGGAGCGGGCTCAAGTGGTAACGGGCCGTAATCCTCTGGCCTATCTGTCTCAACTCGGGCTGGGCCATCATGATCTGAAGCTCGGGTTGACCGATGAGGAGGATCTGCAGGAGTTTGCGGGTAGTGGTCTCCAGGTTGGTCAAGAGACGGACCTGTTCCAATACATCGATGCTCAGGTTCTGGGCCTCGTCAATGATCAAGACGGTTCGACGACCTCTGGCATGAATATCCAATAGATGGCGGTTGAGCCGGTCGATGAGGACTTTGAGACTGTCCGTTCCGGCCGGGTATGTGATTTTCAACTCGTCGCAGAGGGAGGCCACCAGTTCGAGCGCAGACTGTTTGGGGTTCAGGACCAGGGCCACCTCCACCCCTTCAGGGACCTGGTCCAGCAGGCTCCGGCACAATGTGGTCTTGCCGGTCCCCACCTCGCCGGTCAGGAGGACGAACCCCCCCTTGTCGCTCATTCCATACAGGAGATGTGCCAGGGCCTCGCGGTGCCGCTGGCTCATGAATAGGAAGCGGGGATCTGGTGTGAGAGAAAAGGGGTTCTCATTGAGACCGAAATATGCCGTATACATCGTTACCCTGGGTCCATCTTTCAACAATCCGGGTTAAAAATCGGTTTTCTCTTCTCCAGAAAGGCCGCGATCCCTTCTCTGCCGGCCGGTTGGTCCGCAACCCATGCCAGGATATTTCGCTCTTTTTCCAGTTGGCTTTCAAAGGGGGTATTGAAGGAATCGGTCATCAGGCGCTTTGACGCGGCAAAGGAACTGAGAGAACCCCGCTGTATGACTCGGATCATTTCAATGGCCCTGCTGAGCGCCTTTCCGTCCTCCACCACCTCGGTGACGAGACCCCACGACAGGGCCTTTTCAGCATCTATGGGTCGGTCGAACGCGGCAATCTCCAGTGCCCTTGCCATCCCCACGAGCCTTGGAAGGGAATAGGTTCCGCCACCGTCGATGCTCAACCCGTTGGATGTGTAGGCCTGCCTCAGGACGGCCGAGGCCTCCATGATCCTGAAATCGCAGGCAAGGGCCATGGAAAAGCCCCCTCCGGCGGCCAGCCCGTTGATGGCCGCCGCCACCGGCTTGGGCATGCGCCGGATCTCCAGGATGGCCTGATGATACCGGGCGGCCAGTTCATGAAATGCAGGTCCGTGCCTCTCCCCGCATTGGCTGATCCATCTCAGATCGCCGCCGGCGCAAAACGCCTTTCCTTCGCCTGAAATGACCACGCCGGTCACATCCCGGTCGACGGCCAGTTCGATCACGACCTCGGCCAGCAACCGTGCCATGTCGAGTCCGAATGCATTATAGGTCTCCGGACGGTTCAAGGTAAGAAGCGCCGTCCCTCCCCTTTTTTCCACGATAACGGATTGTGCCATGCCTTATTCTCCAGTGTATGGCGGCGGCTTCTTGGCAGAGGAAGCGCCGCCAAGGATAGGTATTATGTGATTCTCAGAAAACACCATGGAATCGTTGCTGAAATTTTCCCCTTTTGCGTATGTGGAAAAGGGCGTCCGCACAATTCCTGAAACTATATCTGAAAGAACGCTTTGTTTCAACGGAAATACTCACGTCCAACGGTGGGTCTCCGGGGAGGAAAAGTGCCCTCTCATGAGCATTTATCTTAAAGCTTTTTGGCTCATGGCCTGTAATCGATCTCTCATTCAGATGATCATCTTTCGGACAGCGTGTTGATCCTCTGCTGGTATTATGCCCGCTGCCATGCGGGCGTATGCAACTTCATGTCCCCTGGCAATGAGATTGTATTGAAAAAGAGAGAAAATCACTGTAGGATAAAAATGTTACCTCTGTATTTCTTATCAACGACCTACGAAATATCTTGAGGCTAACCATGAACTTGTTCAAACAGGCCCCGTCTGCGGATGCCGGCAACCAAAATAGCCCCCTGCATGTTTGGCGTGAACGCATTTTCTTTGCAATTTTCGCAAGCGGTATCCTCTTTGGGCTGGTAAGCTACGTATCGACGCTCAGGTACGCCATAACGAGAGGACACTTTTCCAACAGCGCAATCTTCTACACCTCGGTCTATCTCTGTGCAATTGTCATCTTACTGGTGCGTCCCATTCCTTTCGTCGTTCGTGCCGGAATTGGGCTCTTTCTCTTATATATCCTTGGGTTAGCCACTCTCATAACCGTAGGACCCATGGGAACGGGCTCTATCTGGCTTTTCACCTTTGCCGTAACGGCCACTCTTCTACTGGGGCTTTGGGCCGGACTCACAGCCTCAGCCCTTAACATAGGCACCCTATTCATTTTGGCACAGCAAATAGATGCAGGCCGCTTGAAGTGGCTGTTAACCATGCCATACACGTTGGACACATGGAACACGACGTTAGTGACGTTTGCCTTTCTCAATTGTGTGATTGTCATCTCTTCGGCAGTGCTGGTTCGAAACCTGGAAAAGGCCCTGCAAAAAGAGCAAGCCCTTACCTCGAAGCTGATCTCCATCAATAAACAACTTGAACGGGAAATTACTGAGCGGAAACGCGCCATAAATGACCTCGCTGAATCCGAAGAGAAATACAGGACACTGTTTGAAGATTCCTTGGAAGCGATGAGTCTGACCCTGGATGGAACGATAACCGATGTAAATGAAGCATGGCTGCAGATGCATGGCTTCCAGGCCAAAAGCGACGTGTTGGGGATGAATGTCTTAAATATCATATATGAAGAGGACCGGAAAATACTTTTGGAGCGTCGAGAAAGATGGCCGCATTATGAAGATCGCCTGTACGAATTAAGAGATCTCCGCAAAGACGGCTCCGTTGTAGATGTCCAGGTCTACTCAAGTAAGATTTCCTTAGGGGACAATTCTTATATCCTAGCCACCGTCCGTGACCTCTTAAAACAAAAACAGTCTGAAAAGGCCCTGCGGGAGAGTGAGGAAAAATACAAAAACATTCTGGAAAATATCGAAGAAGGCTACTATGAAGTTGACCTTCAAGGGGCTTTTACCCTTATTAATGACGCGTTGTGTAAGATAACCGGGTATTCCAGAGACGAGCTGATGGGGATGAATGGAAGAGACTGCGTGGATCCAAAGGATATCGAGGCAGTAAACAAGGCATTCAGACATGTCTACAGCACTGTGGAATCCAAACAAGATGCCGAGTGGCGGATTTTGAGACCAGATGGTTGCAGCAGACATGTTGAAGCTTCTGTCTCTCTTGTCAGTGATATGGAAGGTCAGCCAGTCGGATTTCGAGGTATCATACGGGATGTGTCTGAAAGAAAGCTTGCAGAGGAGAACAAGAAGCGGCTTGAGGAGCATATCCAGGTCGCCCAAAGGCTGGAGTCTTTAGGTACGCTGGCCGGCGGTATTGCCCATGACTTCAACAATATCCTCATGGGGATCCAGGGAAGGACCTCCTTGATGTTAATGGACATGGATGAATCCTATCATCATGTTGAACATCTAAAGGTTATAGAAGATTATGTTCAAAATGCCGCAGATCTTACCAAGCAGCTATTGGGCCTTGCCAGGGGTGGAAAGCGCGAGGTGAAACCCGTAGACCTGAATAAGATCGTATCGGGGACCGCTGAGATGTTCGGAAGGACAAAGAAAGAGATCACCATCCACTCCTCATATCAGGACAATATCTGGATTGTAGAGGCGGACCGGGGGCAAATAGAGCAGGTGTTGCTGAACATATATGTCAACGCCTGGCAGGCAATGCCTGAGGGAGGAGAGATTTTTCTTGAAACGAGAAACGTCGAAATCGATGAAGAGGATAGCATATCCTGTCAGGTGGATCCAGGGAGGTATGTCAGGATATCTGTCAGGGACATGGGCGTTGGAATGGATGAGGCGACACGGCAGAGGATATTTGACCCGTTCTTTACCACCAAGGAGATGGGGAGAGGGACAGGGTTGGGACTGGCCTCTGCTTTCGGGATCATCAAAAATCACGGCGGATCTATTAACGTCAATAGCGCGAAGGGGCATGGAACTACCTTTGATGTCTATCTGAAAGTGACTGAAAAGGCGGCAGTGGAGGAAAAAGCGCAACGTGTAGGGATTCAAAAAGGATCCGAAACAATTCTTTTGGTAGATGATGAGGAGATGATCACTCAAATCGTGAAGGAGTTGCTGGAAGCATTGGGTTACACGGTTCTTCTGGCCAGAAATGGCATCGAAGCCATAGAAACATACGAGACATCTTGGGAAACCATTGACATCGTCATGCTGGATATGATCATGCCGGGGATGAGCGGGAGTGAGACATTCAACAGGTTGAAGGCGATCAATCCCGATATGAAAGTCGTTCTATCCAGCGGCTACAGCATGAATGGTCAGGCCAAAGAAATATTGGATCGGGGGTGTAACGGCTTTATTCAGAAACCCATCAAGATAGCTGAGCTATCACAGAAGCTGCGAGAGATCCTGGACGATCAACGTGGCGGGGGAGGGAAGTGAGAATCAGGAGAAGAATTCCCCGTCTCATTCGTATATCGGATTGATTCTTGGGCGGCCGCACTTCCCGGATTCTGACGTCCGACTTATGAATGTTATTCCCTTTCCCTCACCTCGTACTCCACAACCACCTTGTCCTTTGAGCCAGGCTTCAGCGTCAGAAAGGCGGAAGGGATGACGACTTTGGCCTCTGTCTTCCCCGTCCGAGCGATGTCGTTCAAGGGGATGGCTGTGGTGTAGATCGTCGACATGCCCCCAAGGATGGTCCTGGGTCCGATCAGTTCCACTTCGAGAGGGGTAATGTTGGATCGGACAAGGATCAGCGCCGGCGGCAGTTTCCCGACCCAATCCGCCTGTACGGGGAGGGCTTTCTGGGTACGTTCATCAAGGGTCACATCAACGACCATGGGTCGGACTTCCTTTAGGGAGAGTCCGGGCGGTATGGAGAGGTGGTCATGGGTGATGGCGAAGGTGTTGGTTCCGGAGACCGCATTGCTCAGGTCGATTCTGACGCGGACCTGTTCGGGTCGGATGGACCTTAACAAGGCCCCGGATCCACTCAGGTAGAGGCGAACGGAGGCGGCGGATGAGTTTAACAGCTCCAGCTTGGGGTTCCTGCTGGCATACTCAATGGGGATTTCATAGGTCTTGATGGCATCAAATCCCCTGCTGATGCTGAACCAGACAACGGACACAATGAGAAGGGAGACGACGGCGGCGGCGACCAGTTCAATCCGTCTTTTTTTCAGATGGCTTGCCTGGTCCTCCCGAATGCCCAGATGCCTCTTGAGGAGCAGCTCGAGGTCTCTTTCCGAGTGGATGTTATGCACATCCAAACCCCGGGTTACGGTGACCGTGCCCCTTTCCTCGGACACCACAATGACCAGCGCATCCGTCATCTCAGACAATCCTGCCGCGGCCCTGTGTCTGGTCCCATAAACGGAGGGGAGGTCTTTTCGATGAGAGAGGGGCAAAATGGCCGATACCTCCACCACCCGGTTTCCTCGAATGATGGCAGCCCCGTCATGCACCGGGTTGTTTGGCCAGAAGATGCTTTTGATCATCTCCGTGGAGATTCTTCCATCCCAGGGCAGCCCCTTTTGAACGACTTCTTCGAGATCCTCTCTGCCGGGCAGAACGATGAGCGCTCCGATACGATTCTGCGCCAGGCTAAAAACGCTCTCCGCGATGATGTTGATCGGTGTTTTGGCCTGTTTCTGCGGCAGGCCCCAGAGAATAGCCCATATATTCCTCACCCGGAAAACGGAACGGATTTCGTTTCTGAAGACAACGATCACAATGAGGGCCGCCACGGCGATGATCCCTTCCATCATCCAACTGGTAAGGATGAGACCCATGGACACAGCTATCCGTTGCAGCAGCCAGAGAAAGGCAATGCCGATCAGGACCCGGAAGGCATCCGTTCCTCGAAAAAGCGCATAGAGACGAAAGAGGATATAGCTGTTGAAAGCGATATCAATGATATCCTGCCATCGAATGCTGGAGATAAATGTCAGGAGTTCTTGCACCGCGGATCACTCCGTTACACTGAAACGCAGGGTCTGAAAAATCTTTCCGTTCGCATCCGTGATTTCCACCCTCCACGGACCCGTGTCTGAATTTCGAAGGCGAATCTTGCTGAAGCTGGCCCATTTGGGCGGTTTGAGCGTCAATTTGAACTTGGCGTCGGGTTGGTCACGTCTGAACCAGTTGTGGTAGATCTCTGCTTTTTCAGGGACCGGATCAAAGGCTGTGAAACAGGCGGCCTGTCCCAGGGTTGCGGAGAAGATAATGGTTTCGTTCTCGGGTTCGAATTCTCTCATTCCCTCGCACATGATGGCCCTGACCAGGGTCAGTGAGGCGGGCTTTTCGGGGGGCAGGTTTCCGGCCGTGCCATCTCCATGGGCCCGGGCGCCCAGAAAAAGCATAAGCAGGATGGCGGCAATCAAGAACCCCAAGCATTTTCGAGTATGACTTGTTTCCATAAAAACGTCTTTCCTTCAACGCGGTTCAGCCACAACCCAATTTGGGGTCGGTTTGCAGGTTTCGGGTTTCACTATTCAGTTTTTGGAGTTGTCTTCCCTGGCACCTGAACCCTGAAACCTTCATTTACAACATGTCGTAAGTTACGTGGGACTAATGGCCTAAAACCAGCATATCAGAGTGACGCTTTATTTTCAATGGCGGACAGCAGATTGATGTGGGGCTTTTCGATATTTTAATATGGCGGGATTTAAAGGCGGCGGAAGGGGTGTGGGCATAAGGAAAACAGGAGAAAGGGGCATCTCGAGGTCAACCCTCCAGCAATCGTGCGGCATTCAACCCCTTGATCTGATTCATCTGTTCGGGAGTTATGCCGGCTGCGGCCATTTCTTTAAAGTATCGCTCCGGACGGATGAGGGGATAATCGCTTCCAAAGAGGATTTTTTCAAAGCCGACGATCTCGCCGGCAATCCGGTAGATGTCAGGAGTGTAAAGAAACGGCGAGGCGGCCGTATCAAACCAGACGTTTTTCAATGCCCCCATGACCTCTCTTTTCATAAGGCCGTAGAACAGAAGGCCCCCTCCCCAATGGGCCAGCACAATCCGGTTGGAGGGGTATGCCCTGACAAAGTCATATATTTGTCTGAGGGTGTTGGGTGTCTTTCCCGGATAGGCATGACCGACCGGTTCATTGGTATGGAGGAGGAAGGGCACGTCGCCTCGAGAGCAGATATCCATGACGTCTCCCAGTGCCTTGACCACTTCCGATGTCAGGCCGGAGCCGTAAACCGCTAATTCCCCCACGCCTGAAAGCCCCTGGTCCAGGCAGCGTTCGGCCTCCCGGGCGCCGCCCGGGGAGCGGGGCGAAAAGGCGCAGAAGCCGGTTAACCGATCGGGATACTGATGGACCGATTCGATAATATAATCATTATGCCTGGCATAAAGCTCGGCCTTTTCCCAGGGGAATCCGAAGACGACTGAGCGGTGGATCCCCTCTTCGTCCATGCTCCGAATGATGTCCTCTGCGCTTGCCAGTTTGGCCTCGGGGGAGCTATAGATGGACTGAAACGCAGGGTCCTCATGAACGAGCTGGTCCCTCTGTTCCCTGAAGGCTGGGGGAAAAAGGTGGGTATGGAAATCGATAATCATCTGACAACTGCGGCCAGGGACTTTTCAAGGGTTTCAGGTTGAAATCCGACGATCTTGTCGCGGATTCGTCCATTACGGTCAATGACGAACATGGTGGGTATGGCAACCTGCTCGCCCGAAAAATAATCTTCCATCACCTTTTGATTGAAACGCAAGAGAGGATATTCGATTTGAGTCATCTTTTTGTAGTAGAGCAGATCCTTGTCTTGAATCAGCTGTGGGTCATCGACTGAAATGCCCAGGATGACCAGGCCCTTGTCCTTGTATTGCGCATGGAGTTTGGCCAGTAAAGGGACCGTCATCTTGCACGGTGCGCACCATGTCGCCCAGAAATCCAGGAGCACGACGCTGCCGCGATATTGTTCCAAGGACACGGTCTGCTGCCCGGAAACATCTGAAAGGGAAAAATCAGGCGCCATCGGACCTGCTTCAACCGCTTTCTCACATCCTGCGGCCAATATGAAGAAAGAGAAAAATATGGCCATCCCGATTCCGAATACGCCTTTGTGCTTCATGGAGGGGTCCCCCTGTTTCTATCCAAAGATTTATAGTCTGTTCACGGTTGCCGTTTAGTCTATAGAGACAGAAAAGTCAAAAGGTTCCAATGTGACGGGCTTAATTCAAAGGATGTGATCTTTTCTGAGAGTTCCGGCGCTGGTATAGATGCCGACCGCCGAAGCGGCCGGCATGCTGAATGACTGTAAAAGACAAAGAGACGCGGTCTGGATTGAAACAGATGCCCGGCAGGATCAGTGCCCATGGGAAGGGAGTCACCATCCTATCCTATGAGATATCCACCTCCAGTTTTTTGCTCAACGAAAGGAGTTCAGAGGGAATTTTTGGCTTTGTGAGGACCACGACCAGATCAACGGTCTCTTCCTGCTGCCGGCCTTTTTCAGAGTAGCGGAGGGTCAGGGAAGCTCCTTCGGACGCCCTTTCGACAGAATCCGGCACCCCGTCCACTATCCTGAGCCCGGAGACCTGTCCTGCCTCTGAGAGAAACTGATTCTTGAAGCCATCGCTCAGAGGGGCGACCAGAATGGCCTCCAGCCCCTCCACCCTGTCCAGGGCAATGATCGACTCGTTGACCCCCAAGACCAGCGATGAAAGGCACCCGTCGTCATCCTTATCAGGGTTGCTCTGGATAATGGCCAGACGTCGGGGGATGTCTCCATGGAGGGGGGAGACCACCAGACCGTCGGTGGGACCGGTGGGAGAGAGCATCCGTTCGAACTGGAGGTCGGTGATGACGTCTGCATAGGTTCCGTATCCCAACTTGGCGGCTATCGGATAAAAGGCGTTATCCTGTCCTTTTGTAATTACCACGTCATCAAATTCAAGGTTCAGTTCTTCATCGGGTATGGAAAAATCAATGGCCTCCGGTCCGCATTCGGCCCAGCAAAGCGCGCATCCCAGGCAGCGTCGGCAGCTCAGGCACCGTTTGGCCTCATCGACAGCCACCGATTCGGGAAAACCGGTCTCCACCTCTGCGAAGTTTCCCCGTCTCTCATCCACCGAGATCTCGGGCATTTCAGCCCTGGGTGTCGGGACATCGTCAAAAGGGATAATATACCGTTTCTGTTTTTCGTAAATCATCTATTTGCTCCTGAGATAGGTATGAATGCCGTCTGCCGCCTTCTTGCCCGCGGCGACTGCACGGATGGCGATATCAGGCCCTGTCACCACGTCACCGCCCGCAAAAACGCCCGGGACGTTGGTTTCCCCGGTTTCTCCGTCGACGTCAAAGGTATTCCATCGGTTGATGTCAAGGCCGTGATCTTCACCTAAGAAATCCAGGTTGGTGCCCTGGCTGATGGCCGGCACGATGGTTTGCGCATCAATGACGTATTCTGAACCTTGGATGGCCACGGGTCTACGCCGGCCCGAGGCATCGGGCTCTCCCAGTTCCATCTTGATGCACTTCATGCCCGAGACCCGCCCGTTCTCGCCTAATATCTCAACGGGCGCAGCCAGATACTGGAGGATAACCCCCTCGTGCTCGGCCGCGTCGATTTCCCACGGGTTGGCGGGCATCTCCTTTTTGGTCCGTCGATAGAGGATATAGACCTCGTCAAAGCCCATGCGCCAGCCCACCCGGGCCGAGTCAATGGCCGCGTTTCCGCCGCCGATAACGATGAGCTTTCCCTTGACATCAAAGGGTTTGCCGAGGGCCTGTTCCCTCAGAAAGGTCACGCAGTCCACAATCCCCTTGCCTTCATATTCATCTTCACCCGGCACCCGCAGTTTCAGGCCTCGATGACAACCCGCCCCGATAAAGAGGGCGTCATGGTTCTTCCTGAGATCGCTAAAGGATATATCCTGGCCGATACGGGTATCGTACCGGATGTCGACGCCCATCTTGGCAATGAGGTCCACCTCGCGCTTCAGGAGCTTTTTCGGCAGGCGGTATTCCGGGATCCCCACCCAGAGATAGCCCCCCGGTACGGGAAGGGCTTCATAAATGGTAACGTGTTCATACCCCATCCGGGCCAGGTGATAGGCACAGGTGAGGCCGGCAGGCCCGGCCCCGATAATGCCGACCTTGTCGGAATATTTCTTCTCAGGGGTTTCATAGACCGGTTCAATCCCCTCGTTCAGCTCTACATCCGCCACAAATCGCTTGAGGAAACAGATGCTGATCGGCTGATCCAGGTACTGCCGGTTGCAGGCGGTCTCGCAGGGATGGGGACAGACCCGGCCGATGCTTCCCGGCAGGGGAAGCCGGTCCCTGATGGTGGCCAAGGAGTCCAGATAGTTACCGTCGGCGATCTGGCCGACGTAGGTCCGGATGTCCAGATTGACGGGGCAACTGCGCTGGCAAACGGGCATGTCTTCTTTGAATATGTTGTACTCGCCCGTGGCCGGATTGAAATAATCCACCGCCGTCCGAAACGTAAACCCTTCGTCAAAATCATCAAACATGTTGACAGGGCAGACCTTGATGCAGGCCTTGCAGTCATTGCACTTGGTGTTGTCCACCCGGAGGCTATGCTTCAGGATGCGTGCCTGAACCCTGCCGTTGTCTTTCTTAACCTTCTTTATGTCGCTGTAGGTCAGGATGTTGATCTGATCGTGATGCCGCACGGCGTCCAGATCCGGATTGACAAATGCATCCCCGGGTTTGATGAGCCGGTCTCTGGGGATCCGCTCGGCGCCAAGGGTGGGGAATTTTTCCACGATGGTCGCCTGTTCCCCGTTTTTAACCCTTTCAAGGGCCGATCTGACCCCGTCGATCCCTCCACCCACAATCAATACGCTTTTATCATTCACTTTTGTTACACCTCTTGAGGAATTAACTGAAAGGTTGGCGATTGGCCGGCAATCTTGTCCAGGGCCACCATGCCTTTTCGCTTGAGGGCGGTGATATACCGAAATACCCTTTCCGATGGAATGGCCAGGTTGCTGGACAGATCCTTGACCGATTGTGCCCCCTCTTTGAGGCTGGCTAGGATTTCCTGGACCTCCATCTCCTCCACGATGATCATGTCAACGGCGCGATTGAACTCGTGTTCCGTAAAGATCTCGCCATACATGTTGCCGGATGTCAGGAAAGGGGTCCGTTTCCCGATGACCCATCGAATCTTTTCGCTGGCAAGCACAGCCCTGGCCGCCTCAAGCTTTTTGAAGAGCTCAGGGGCCTTCACCGGGTCTCCGTCTCCGCCCAGTGGACCCAGACTGCGTAATTTCTCGTCGAATTCGGTGACGATATTGACGAATACGGAGGCCTCGCCCGAAGAACACTGTCGGAATGACAGACGGTCTTCATTCATCCCGATATGTTTGAAAAGCCTGCGGGTCATGTCCAGCTTGGCCTTTGCCTGGTGATTCCCCGTGATGTAGTGGCAGTCCCCGAAATAGCAGCCCACCACCAACAGGCCATCCAGGCCCTTCGTGAATGCCTCGGCCACGAGGGCGGGGTCGATCCTGCCCGTGCACATGAGCCGAACGATCTTGATCTCCGGTGAGTATTGTAGTCTGGAAACTCCAGCTAAGTCTGCCGCAGCGTACCCTCACCAAGTGCAGCAAAATGTCAGAATCTTCGGAACGAAATCGGCCAATTTAACCCCCCATCATATTGAAAATTGAAAATTGAAAATTGAGAACAGGCGATGGGTGAAATCGTCGGTTCTCAACCCAAATATGCCTCAAGCTGGGACCTGATCTGCTGGTCCGTAAAAGAGTTTATGGACAGGGCATGCTGGTAACAGGTGGCAGCGCAGACGCCGCACCCCTTGCAGGCCACGTCAATGACATGGACCTTTCTTCCCTTCTCCGTGCGCTGTATCTCGAGGGCCCCGTAGGGGCAGAGGGCCACGCATAGACCGCAGCCGCGGCAGGCGTCTTCATTGGCCAGCACCGATATAATCGGCTCCACCACCACCGATCCCTTTGACAGGGGGATCGATGCCCTGGATGCGGCGCCCAGGCCCTGGGCCACGGTCTCGCGGATATTGGACGGAAAACGCGCACTGCCGCACAGATACACCCCGTCCGTGGCGAAATCCAGCGGCTTCAGTTTGACGTGTCCTTCCAGGAAAAACCCGTTTTCATCAATAGGGACCCGCAACAGCCGGGATATGGTCTCCGCATCTTCCTGGGAGACAACGGGGGTGGAGAGGACCACCATATCGGCCGGCAGTTCCATCTCTCGACCCAGCAGGGCATGATACACCCGGACCTTGTCCGGTTCCACCTCGGGGGGCCTGTCAGGGCTGTAGTTCATATACCGGACCCCCCTGGCCTTGGAGTCGCGGAACATCTCCTCATTTTCCACGCCGTACATCTGCATATCCCTGTACAGGATGGAGACCCTCGCCGCCGGGTTCTGATCCCTGATGAGCATGGCGTTCTTGACCGCGGTCTGGCAGCAGATCCTGGAGCAGTAGGGCCTTTCATTGTTGCGACTCCCCACGCACTGGATCATGACGACGTTGTTGATGCCGGGGTCCAGGCCGTCCTTGAGAAGCGTTTCCATCTCAAGCTGGGTCACGACGCGTTTTCCGTCATAGTTGTAAAGACCCTTCGGCACAAAGGCCCGGGCCCCCGTGGCAACAATGATCACGCCGATATCGATTTTTTTGAGGCCGGATTCGGTTTCAATGTCCACCTTGTATTTCCCGATGAATCCCTGTGCCTCGGTGACCCTGGCATGGGTAAACACCGTGACCTTGGGATGTTCGGTCACGGCCCGGACCTTTTCTGCTGCCAGGTCGCTTGCGGGCATCATGGTGGGCCCCACCCGGTTGAGTCGATTCAGCATCCCCCCGAGGGCCGCTTCCTTCTCAACGAGGACCACCTCAAAGCCCCGGTTGGCAAGGGCAAGGGCAGCGGTCATGCCGGCAATGCCGCCGCCGATGACAAGGGCCCGGACCTGGACCTCTGACATGATGACTTCCTGGGGCTCCAGCAGGGCGGCCTTGGCCACGCCCATGCGGATGAGGTCCTTGGCCTTGTTGGTGCCGTTCTCCTGCTCCTTCATGTGAACCCAAGAGCATTGGTCCCGGATATTCACCATCTCAAAGAGGTAAGGGTTGAGCCCGGCCTCACCGCAGGAACTCCGGAACAGGGGTTCATGGGTCCGCGGGGTGCAGGACGCGACCACCACACGGTTGAGGTTCTGCTCCTTGATCCCCTTCTTGATCTCGTTGATGCCGCCCTCCGAGCAGGTATAGAGGTTCCTCTGCACAAAGGCCACGTGGGGAAGCTTCTCGGCGAATTCCGCCAGTTCCTCCATATTCAGGTATCCGGCGATATTGGACCCGCAATGGCAGAGGAATACGCCGATCCGGATATCTTCATTTTTTTCAGGCAACGGCTTTCTCCTTTTCTAAATCCGTTTGGAACACGATTTCAGCGGCACGTTCTGCAGCGCTGGATGCCTGGGCCACGGATTCCGGCACATCCATGGGCGACTCGGCACAGCCGCACACAAAGATGCCGGGGATTGTGCTGTCCACCGGAGAAAGGGAGCTGGTCTTTATGAAATTGTACGCATCCAGCTCCACGCCCACGGTCCTGGCAAGTGCGGGGATCCCTTTTGAAGGGGCGCAGGCCGTGGCCAGGATCACCATATCAAATTCCTGGCGCTTGACCTTCCTCTCCCGGGTGTCCTCGTAGATCACCACCGGATTGTCGTCGGGACCTTCCGCGATTTCCGCCACCCGGCCGCGAACATAGGTGATATTGGAGTGATTGCCCCCGCGTATCTTGTACTCCTCAAACCCCTTGCCTACGGCACGGATGTCCATGCCGAAGATGGTGGATGTGGTCTCGGGGCCGTGTTCATGGGCGATGATGGCCTCCTTGATGGAGTGCATGCAGCAATAGCCGGAGCAGAAGGGGTAAAATCTGAAATCCCGCGATCCCACGCACTGGATAAAGGCAAGCCTTTTCGCAACGTCAAACCCCTCAGCCTTCTTCTTGAGCGCCTCAAGAGGTTCCACCACGGTCAGATGGTCGGCATATTTGTCAGCCCACTTCTTCCGGTCTTCATCGTCCGGGTATGCGCCGGACCGGTATTTTTCATAGAAGGCCGCAGAAGACTCCCCGTATTTTTCTTCGAGTTTGGAGAGGATTTTCTGCGATTTATTAGCGCTTTTCTCCAGTTCTTCGATTTCCGCCTCAACGGCACGGTCTGAAGGACGGTCCAGGTGGCCCCCCGTGGGACCGCTGGCGCTCAGGAGTCTCTCAAACTCGATGGCCGTGACCACATTGGGGATTTCCCGGTACCGGTATTCCAGGATCTGCGATGGGTCGAATACATCGTACCCGGCAGCAATGATAATGGCCGCCACATTCAGTTCGAGAAGCCGATCTTTCTGATCGAAGTCAATGGCCTCTGCCTGACAGGTCTTTGCGCAGATGCCGCATTTCTTCCCGTTCAACTGCCGGCAATGGTCTGCGTCAATGGTATGGGTCGAGGGTATGCCCTGGGCAAAAAGGCTGTAAATGGCCCTTCGGTTTCCCAAACCCTCGTTGAAGGCATCGGGCACCACCGTGGGACACTTCTCCGCACACGCCCCGCAGCCGGTGCACCGGTCTTCATTGACATAGCGGGCCTTTCTGCGGACCGTGACCCTGAAATCCCCTGCCTCCCCTTCGACCTTCTCGACTTCGCTGTAGGCCAAAAGTTCAATGTTGGGATGTCGACCGACATCCAGCATCTTGGGCGAGAGTATTCAGATGGCACAGTCGTTGGTGGGAAAGGTCTTGTCCAATTGGGCCATCTTGCCGCCGATGCTGGGGAGTTTCTCCACCAGATGGACCTTAATGCCCATATCGGCCAGGTCCAACGACGACTGCATGCCTGCGATCCCCCCTCCGACAACCAGTTTGTGTCGGCCTCGGAGGTCGACCAGGTTACGGCCAATATGCATCACGCTGAGCTGGGCCTCAGCCTGCGCCGCCATGCCCTTGAGCGTGCGGAACGTGAACTCGAACGCTGTACCATCACCTCCCCTACCGATGGTATCGTG
>JAWOIH010000352.1:0-14398 GCA_046484725.1 Candidatus Desulfacyla sp.
AAGGACGATCAGGCAGTACAAGAAGGTAGCGACGAACGTACCGAGCACCGTTTGGGTCGTGGTGTCGCGCATGAAACTGCGGAGCAGACGGGGCCCGAGCTGTGACGAGGCGAGCGATAGAGCGACCAGGGTCATCGAAAAAACCACCCCGGCGATGGTGATCATTGATCCGGCGATGGCCCCCAGCAAGGCACTCGCCCCCTCCGCTCCGACGGTGAAAGTCCAATCCCAGTTAAGCGTCAACCAGTCCGTCACCGGTTCATCCAGGGCGACGGTTGCGAAGGCCAACACCATCGCCCCACCGGCCATGACTGCCGGGAGAAACCAGAAACTGGAACGAACGCGGTCCCATATTTTGAAAACCTGTACTCTCATGACGACGCTACCTCATTCATGCGCATCTACTCTGCAGCCAAACAAGTTATTGAACAGTTTTTGTTCAATAGGGTCGAGTTTCGAGCGTGCGGATACCAAGACGACATTGTATTAATAAAACCATTTGATATGGTTAGGTTTATTACGTTGTTCAACAGTTCATTTGGGTTTTTGGGAGCTTCTGTTTAATCCCGATGCTGTACGTTCCGATCCCCAATTCCGGGGAGAGTCGTCCGGAGTCTACTGCATTGGTTTGGAAACGTCATTCATTTTTACCGTTGCCGCATGTTCATCCGGCGCACCGTCGGTCTGTAAGGTCTGCAGGGCACCGTGGATGTCCAGGTTCTGTTCTTGAAAATTCCGGATAGTTTGTGTTGAAGGTTTTCCCTCCCAACAGACCGGAGAAGCGCTGTCAGGAGGTGGGTAGGGGATATTTGAGTGGGAACTCCAAGGGGATATAGCTCATGGCTGATGGCTCATAGCTGATGGAGGAAAACTCATGGTCGGTGTGTTCCGGATTGAGCCCATGGTTCGGTACATCATCTTATAAACGGAATGCGTAGGTCTTTGCATATTTTGCGTACAAGGTTGTCCCTGATTTCGTTATGACGCGGCACGGAGGACCTACCATTTCCTGCTGTGTTCTCCCACCAGGAATGACTGCCACCCTCACGCACAAACGCACAGCCATGCCTGCGCATATGTTTGATGAGTTCCTCACGCTTCATACCGTCACCAGTTCCTCAACATAGTTGGGTGCGGCTGCTGCAATTGCCTCCAGCCTGTTGAACTCAAGGGCCTCCTTCAGAGTGACTTTTAGACTATTGAGCAGTTCATCACGAGTACGTTCTTGGCAGTTCACACCGGGAACCTCTTCAATCCAACCAATCCACCATTCGCCATCCTTCTTTGTGACAGCCCTATAAGTGTTGGCCATAATGTCCGACCTTTCGTTTGAAAATTGTTGTCGTTTACACTGTTTTGCCACCCATCTGCTGCAGGACAACGAAAAAACGTCTATCTTGCCACGGATACCTTGAATTTAGCATTGATGCTTCCAAAATTCAATGAGATTCATTGAAAAGGAGCCCTTTTCGCGGGACATGCTCTGTCAGAGTTGGTTTCCAAGGGAATAAGGCGCCCCGCAAGAGGCGGGATCTTCGACAAGGCGCAAGGTTCATTGGTCACATAACTGACAATTGCTCGTTACTGAGGCCTGGGGTTTACATAGGCCGTTGATTCCTGTATAATATTTTCGTGATGGAGGGGATTGAAGAATTTAGGAATTGAGGGATTGGGGAATTGAACGATGCTGGAATGCTGGAATGCCGGTTTTGCGGATTTCCGACTTCCGCGTTCCGACTTCCGCCTTCCGACTTCCCACCTCTGATCCCTGTGCCTTTGTGTGAGAACTTTTTCCGGAGGAAATATTATGAGATACGATTCTGCTTTAAGGAGATATTCGGGTAAAAGAATAGAGGAAATCGGGTCCGCCGACATCCTGGTGGGGATCCCGTGCTACTACAATGAAAAAACCATCGAGCACGTTATTCAGATGGTGACCCACGGACTGTCAACCCATTATAAGGATAAGCGATGCGTTATCTTCATCGCGGACGGGGGCTCTACGGACGATACCCGTGAAGTGGCAAAGGAATTTGAGATCAAGCCGTGGCAGGAAAAGATCGTCTCCATCTATCGGGGCCCTGCCGGCAAGGGGTCTGCCTTCCGGTCCATTTTTGAGGCGGCCAAGCGCCTGGATGTGGCGGCCTGCATGGTGGTGGACTCGGACCTCCGTTCCATTACCGGCGACTGGGTCAAGTATCTCCTGGAGCCGGTTCTGGAGAAGGGCTTTCAGTATGTGTCGCCGGTCTATTCACGCCACAAATATGACGGGACCATCACCAATAATATCGTGTATAACCTGACGCGGACCCTCTATGGTCTGCGCATCCGTCAGCCCATCGGCGGCGACTTTGCCTTTTCTGGGGAACTGGCCGCCTATTTTATCGAGCAGGATGTGTGGGACACGGACGTGGCCCGTTACGGCATTGATATCTGGATGACCACCAATGCCATTGTAAGCAATTTCAAGATATGCGAGGCCAACCTGGGCGTCAAGATCCATGATGCCAAGGATCCGGGCGAGTCCCTGGGACCCATGTTCCGCCAGGTGGTCCATACCCTTTTTGTCCTGATGGAGCAGTATGAATCCCAGTGGAAGACCGTAAAGGGGAGCCGCACGGTCCCGATGTTCGGACTCGAGAAGTTTTCCGAGCCCGAACCGGTTGCCGTCAATCTGGGACGGCTGGTGTCTGAGTACAAGACCGGTTTTCGACAGTTCAAGAGTTTCTACAAAGATATCTTCTGTCCGGATTGCTATGAAACGCTCAAAAAGTGCAGCAAAATGGCCAAGACCAAATTTGTCATGCCCATGAGGACCTGGGTTATGGTGCTGTATGAAACGGCCGCAACATTTCACGAATGGAAATACAACCGGACCCAGTTGATTAACCTGGTGACGCCCCTCTATCTGGGCCGGGTCGCGTCCTTTATCAACCAGAGTCTGAAGATGAGCGCCACTGAGGCCGAAGGGTTGGTGGAAGAGCAGGCCCAGGTGTTTGAAGCGCATAAGGATTATCTGATCGAGGTCTGGGACAAGGGGGTCAAGGCAACCTGTGCCAACGGCTCAATATGATCCCCGTCCTGAAACCTGGAACCGAAAAAGGCCCTGAAAGGCCCCCCTGTGACCACACATTAAATTTTTATAAAAATGTGTTGACAAAAAGGTCCAAACCGGATACAAGGCAAAAAAGTTAACATGTTAAATATTAATAAGCTAACATATCATTCACCCAAGGATGGAGGTCAACCGTGGACATATCCAATCAATTGTCCGAAATTGTGGGAACGGCCAACTACTCCGACGATCCGGCCTCGCTGCGGCCCTATGAGAGCGACTTCAGCTACACCCCTGCGGGTGCGGCCCTCTGCGCAGTAAAACCGGGCTCCTCCGAGGAGGTTGCCGCCGTTATTCGCCTCTGCAACGAACACCGCATTCCGGTAACGCCTTGCAGTTCCAAGGTCCATTTTTACGGCGCGAGCATCCCCAAGGAGGGGGGGGTGGTCCTGGATATGAGCCGGATGAACCGGATCCTGGAGATCGACCCTGACAACCGGCGCGTTCGGTTCGAGGCCGGGGTCACCTGGGGCCAGTTGACCCAAGAACTTGGGGCCAAGGGGTACCGGGTGATCATGCCCCTCACGCCTCCGGCCGACCGCTCCGTGCTCACCGATTTTTTGGAACGGGAGGAGCCTGTCAATCAGGTGTATGACTACGGCGAACCGCTTCAGGCCATGGAGGTGGTCTGGCCCACCGGCGAGCTCTTCCGCATGGGTTCCGCCAGCGTGGAAGGATATCCCGATTCCCCCTCGCGCGGGGCCAACCCCTCGGGACCCGGGCTTGATTTCTATCGCTTTTTCCAGTGCGCCCAGGGGACCATGGGGGTCGTTACCTGGACCAACCTCAAGATGGAATCCATCCCGAGGATGGACAAGGTCCTCTTCGCCCCGATTGAAGACCTGGATGCGGCCAATGATTTCCTCTACCGCATCCTGCCGCGGCGGATCGGTCAGGAGGTCTTGATCTTAAATAATGTGGATCTGGCGGCCCTGCTGGCAGAGGAATGGCCGGCTGATTTCGAGCGTCTGAAGGAGGCCTTGCCCCCCTGGACCCTCATCCTGGTCCTGAGCGGGCTCAAGCGCCGGCCCGAAGAAAAGCTGGCCTACGAGGAGGACTTCCTGAATGAGGTCATCAAGAACGAGTTTTCCGAGATGAGACTGGCCGAGAATCTTCCCGGATTCTCCGGGCTTCGACACAAGGTCCTCCATCTCCTTCGCACCCCATGGCCGGCCGACCGTCCCCATTGGAGGCTTCGAGTGAAAGGCGGCTGCCAGAGCCTCTTTTTCCATACCCGGCCGGTCAACGCCCCTTATCTGATATCCCGGGTTGAGGACATCGCCGCCTATTACGGGCTCCTTCCGGACGACCTGGGCGTCTATATCCAGCCGATCGAACACAATCGGGCCTGCCGTCCGGAGATCAGCTTTTTCTATGATCCGAAAGACCCGGCCGAGATCGATGCGGTTCGCGCCCTGTACCGGGAGGCCGCCGAGGAGCTGCTCAAGGAAGGGGCGGTCTTTACACGGCCCTATGGGGACCTGGCGCCCATCGTGTACGAGCGGGCCGCGACCTATGCCCAGCAGCTTCGACGCGTCAAAAAGGTCTTTGACCCGAACCACATCATGAACCCCTCAACCCTCTGCTTTTAAGGAGGTCACCCATGACTGCTGAACTCGCTGTCCGTTATTACCGGCCGAAATCGGAGTTTTCACTCGATATCGCCGACATACAGAATTTTGTCTATGACATGAGCCGCTGCATCAAATGCAAGGGCTGCACCTGGGTGGACCATACCTACATGCCAGGCGCTAAGTTTATGACCCGCTGCCCCAGCGCCGCCAAATATGAATTCGACGCCTACGGGGCCTACGGAAAGATGCGCATCGGCCACGCCATGGCCGAAGGATTGCTGGACTGGAATGAGAAGGCCCTGGAGATCGTCTACGCCTGCACCCTGTGCGGGGCCTGTGACGTGGGCTGTAAACGGAACCTCGACCTGGAGATCGAACTCTCCCTGGAGGCCCTCCGCGTGAAGGCCGTTCAGGACGGGGTGGGGCCCATGCCCGCCCACAAAAAGATCGCCCAGAACATAGACCGGTACCACAACAGCTTTGGGGCCGACCCGGCCCAACGCACGGCCTGGATGCCCGAGGGGATCGCCCCGGCCCAGAAGGCGGATGTGCTCTACTTTGTGGGCTGCAGCGCGTCCTACGTCAACCCGGAAATCGCCCGTTCCACCGTCAAGATCCTTCACGCGGCCGGAACCGAGTTTATGCTCATGCCCGAGGAGTGGTGCTGCGGCAACATCCTCTTTTCCGTGGGCCTCCTGGACCAGGCCCGGGAGCTGGCCCGCCGCAACCTGGAAGAGGTGCGCCGGACCGGGGCCAAGACCCTCCTGGTGAGCTGTGCCGAAGGCTACCGGATGTGGAAGGTGGATGTTCCCAAGCTGATGAACATTGCCACCGACGATCTGGGGTTCAAGGTGGTTCATCTGGTGGAGCTGGTGGATGAAAAGATAAAGAACGGAGAACTGACCTTTGAGAAACCGTTGAATACCCGTCTGACCTACCACGACGCGTGCAACCTCGGCCGGTTGAGCGATCCCTGGACCCCCTATGAGGGGAAACGGGGATGGATGGGCTGCGTGGAGCCCCGGTTGAAGCGGAGGCGGGGGACCCACGGGCTCTATGCCCAGCCCAGGGATATCCTCACGGCCATCCCCGGCGTGGACCTGGTGGAGATGCCCAGGACACGGGAAAACGCCTTTTGCTGCGGCGCGGGACGAGGCACCCGGGAGGCCTTCCCGGAATTTGCGTCATGGGCGGCGGCCCATCGCATGGAAGAGGTGCGGGAGATCGGGGCCGAGACACTCGTATCGGCCTGTCCCTGGTGCAAAAACAATTTCGCCCAGGCGATCAAGGCCAACGGCGACGACGTGCAGGTGCGGGATATCTCGGAAGTGATCTGCGCGGCCCTGGAAGGGTAGGAAAAAGGAGGTATACCATGTCTGTGTCCATATCCAAGGAAGTCTATAAGATATTCGAGTCTGTGGTGGGGTCAGCCTACGTCTCCGACGACCCGGTGATCTGCGAGGGATACCGAAGCGGTCCGGGCGGGTACGAGAACGGTCTGGGGTACGAACGGGTCATGACCCTGGTGCCGGCATGCGTCATCATGCCCAGGACAACGGAAGAGGTCTCGCGGATCGTGAAGGTCTGCTATCGCTACGACATCCCCTATGTCCCCTACAGCACGGGGTTCTACGGACCCCGTTCCCATCCCCACGTGGAGGGGGCGCTCCTGATCGACCTCAAGCGGATGAACGATTTTATCCTGGATGAAAAGCACTTCTACGTGGAGGTGGGGCCCGGGATGATCTATTCCCCCATCCAGGAGGAATGCATGAAACACGGGGCCTACGTGGTCATCGGCGGCGGCGGGGCCCAGGCATCGGCCATCGCCAACCTGATCGGCGACGGATGGTCTCCCCTCAGTCACCGGATCGGCCTCCCCCACCGGCGCATCCTGGGGACGGAACTGGTTTTGCCGGACGGGGAAATCGTCCGCATGGGCTCCCTTGCCACCGGGAACGACCCCTTCTGGGGGGAAAGCCCAGGGCCGGATCTGCGGGGTCTCTTGCGTGGATACACGGGGCTGCGCGGGTGCCTGGGGATTGTGACCCGTATGGCCATCAAGACCCTCCCGTTTCAACCCGAACGCCTTGAACCCACGGGCATCTCGCCCAATACCGCCCTGGCCCTCCCGGAAAAGCGGATCAAGTGGATCAACTTTACCGTGCCGTCCAAAGAGGCCCAGGTCCAGGCCATGCGGGAGATCGGCCATGCCGAGATCGGGGGCGCCGTCACCAAGGTGCCGCTGTTCTGGCGGGCCATCGCCAAGGCCGAGGACAAGGAGGATTTCTGGGAAATCTGGGGCAAGGAGAGCGAGGAGAGCGTGGCCAACTTTTTCATCGTCCGGGTCCTCCTCATCGGCTACACCTCGGAAGCTCAGATGGCCTACGACGAGCGGGTCCTCATGGACATCATGGGCGAGCTGGGCGGGATCGCCCGCAGGACCAAGCCCTCGGATGAGTCCTGGATCAAAAATGCGGATTCGGCTGGCATGTGGCTCATGTGCGGCGGATACGTCTCCGTGGATTACGTCATCGAGACCCTGACCCAGTCCCCGGTGCACGGCCCTTCCTATGCCGAATTGAAGAAGAAGTATACCCCGCCGTTGATGCCGGATTACGGCGACCCGGGGTGGTTCCAGACCTTTGAGCTGGGCCACCAGGGCTACTCGGAATTCCTGATTTACTGGGATCAGGACGACGACACGAATCCGGTGGACCAGTTCTATGTGGACACCTCCAAGATGAACATCCAGAACCGGTATTACACCTCCCTCTTGGGACCCCATCAGCCTCTCTACCTGACCGGGCCCAAGTACGGCCCCAACTATCATGAGTTCCTTCTCAAGGTGAAAGACGAGTTCGACCCGAAATGGCGTTCCCATCCCCCGGTGCCCCTGGCCCATGACGTCTTTGTGAATCGGGCGCCCTGGATGCATGAGATGAAGGACTGGGAATCGCCCGACGATCTTCCAAAGTAGACAGGCGTACGGCAGGCCCGACCATCATTCCAGCCCCCTCGTTGGGAGGGGGCTGGATGGTGACGGCCCAAAAGAGGGAGTCGCGTCGAATCTCTGAAGGGATGTCTGTATCGGCGTGTGGGGCGGCATTCCCCTTCGGTCAGGCTCAGCGCCGGTGAACAATCATCAGTCTTCAAAAAGGGACAGGGGAGAGCAGTTCTATGGATGAGACCATCTTTGACACCCCGGAGCATGGCATCTTCCGGGATTCTTTCAGAAAATTCGTAGCCCGCGAGATTACGCCCCACACCCCCCGGTGGGAGGAGGAGCACGCGGTGCCCCGCAGCATCTGGCGCCGTATGGGTGAGGAGGGCTACCTGTGTCCCTGGCTGCCGGAGGAATACGGCGGCCTGGGTTTGGGTTTCGAATACTCGGTCATCATCAACGAGGAGCTGATCCGGGGCAATGCCTTCGGGGTGGGGGTTCCGCTGCACAGCGACGTGGCAACCCCCTATCTCTTCTCTTACGGCGCGTCCGAGACCAAAGAACGCTGGTTGCCCGGCTGCACCACGGGCGACGTGGTCATGGCCATCGGCCTGACCGAGCCCAATGCCGGTTCTGACCTGGCCGCGATCCGGACCCGGGCGGTCAAAGACGGGGACTCCTATATCCTTAACGGACAAAAGACCTTTATCACCAACGGCTATGTCGCCGACCTGATCGTGGTGGCCGTGAAGACCCACCCGGAGGCGGGGCATCGGGGCGTCAGCCTGATCCTGGTGGACAAGGACGCCCCGGGATTTCACCGGGGGCGGAAGCTTCTGAAGATGGGGTACCATATGCAGGACACGGCCGAGCTGTTTTTTGAAGACTGCCGGGTGCCCGCATCCCACCTGCTGGGCGAGGAGGGGATGGGATTCAAGTACATGATGGCCAAGCTCCAGCAGGAACGGCTGGAGGTCTCCATCAAATGTCAGGTGCTGGCCGAGGAGGCCCTGAAGGAGGCCATCCAGTACGCAAAGGTCAGGGAGGCCTTTGGGAGGCCGATCGGGGACTTCCAGTACAACGCCTTCCGGCTGGCGGAGATGGCCACCGAGGTGGAGCTGGGCCGGACCTTCTTAGACAGCCTGATCCGCGATCATATCCAGGGCAAAAATGTGGTGCAGAGGGTTTCCATGGCCAAATACTGGCTCGGGGAGATGGTCAACCGCATTGCCTACCAGGCCGTTCAGATTCATGGGGGGTATGGCTACATGGAGGAATACCGGGTGTGTCAATTGTACCGGGATGTTCGCTGCCTGTCCATCTTTGCCGGTACGAGTGAGATCATGAAGCTGATTATCAGCCGCGGCCTGGGCTTTGGAAATAAGTAGGGAAGAAGGAGGATCCACCATGTCGGTTGGAGCTATTCTCAGACGCAACGCCTTCAACGACGGGGACAAGACGGCACTGGTTTTTGAAGATCGGCGGATGACCTATGGCGAATTGAACCGAGCGGTCAACCGGGTCGCCGATCATCTTCTGAAAATGGGGCTCGAAAAGGGCGATCGGCTGGCCGTGCTGCTGCACAACGGCGTGGAGTTCATCGAGCTCTATTTCGCCTGCGCCAAATCCGGCGTCGTTTTTGTCCCTCTGAACAACCTCCTGAAGGCGAGGGAACTGGTGCAGATCCTGGAATACATCAAACCCCGCGCCCTTGTCCTGGACCACGATTTCGTCGAAATGATCCAACCGATCCTCCCGGGGCTCCCTTTCATCCAATTCCCGATCTGCCTCGGGGAGGAGACCGCGGGTTTTTCGGCCTATACCGGCCTCACCGAGGGGGGAAGCGAACAGGAACCCCAAACCGTCTTGTCCGACGACGATCTCGTCAGCATCTTCCTGACCTCCGGGACCACGGGCCGGCCCAAGGGGGTCATGCGGACCCATCGCCACGACTGGATCAATATGATGAGCTGCGCCCTGGAAATGGGGGTCCGGCACGACGATCGGGCCTTGCTGGTCTTTCCCTTTTACCATGTCACCTTTGTGGACAATATGCGTCATCTCCTCATGGGCAATACCACGGTGATCCGGCGGGAGGGAAAGTTCGATCCCCACGAGATCCTGGGGATCCTGTCGCGGGAAGGGATCACCATGTGCCAGCTCGTCCCCACCATGATCAATGCCCTGTTGCAGGTGGAGGATTTCGGGGCGTACGATCTGAGCCGGTTCAGACTCCTCATCTATGCCGCATCTCCCATGCCGGTGGAACTGCTGAAGAAGGCCATGAAGCGGCTCAACTGCCGATTCATGCAGATGTACGGGCAGACCGAAACCGGTCCCGCCACCACGGCCCTGCGGCCGGAAGACCATCTTCTGGAGGGCTCGGAGGCCCAGATGGCGCGTCTGGCGTCGGCCGGCCGGGCCATTCTGGATTATGAGGTGCGGGTCGTGGATGAGGAAGGCCGGGACGTGGCCATCGGGGAGGTGGGGGAACTTGCCGTGCGCAGCGAGGCCATGACCATCGGGTACTGGGATCTGCCCGAAGAAACCGGCCGGGCCATTCAGGACGGGTGGCTCCATACCGGGGACTTCGGCAGGCTGGACGAGGAGCGTTATGTCTTTATCGTGGACCGCAAAAATGATATGATCATCAGCGGCGGAAAGAACATTTACCCCCGGGAGATCGAGGAGGTGATCTATACGCACGATGCGGTCCTGGAAACGGCGGTGATCGGCATCCCCGACGACTACTGGGGGGAATCGGTCAAGGCCCTGGTTGTCTTGAAACCGGGAAGAGAGGCGACCGAAGCGGAGATCATCGCACTGTGCAAGGACACCCTTGCCAGCTACAAGAAGCCCAAGTCGGTCGAATTCCGGTCCCAGCTTCCGAAAAGTCCTACGGGAAAGCTGCTGAAGCGGACCATCCGGGAGGAATACTGGAAGGGAATCAAAAGGAATGTTTAGCATGTCCCATGCAATGAATCGGGCAGGCCATGGGGGGTAAAGGGGCGGGACAGGAATGATCCCCTCTGCCGTTTTAGGAAAAGCCACGAATGAAACGGGGGTATCGGCAAATGAAGCAGCAGATTAAACTGAACGTAAACGGGGATGATTACGAGCTCTTCGTAGATCCCTGGCGGACATTGAATGAAGTCCTTCGCGAGGACCTCAATCTGACGGGCACCAAGCTCGGATGCGGGGTCGGGGACTGCGGGGCCTGTACCGTGCTGGTAGACGGGAAGAGCGTCAGTTCGTGCCTGACGCTGGCCGTGGCCGTTGACAACAGGACCATCGTCACCGTGGAGGGACTGGCGCCCTCGGGTGAGACCCTGCACCCGATCCAGACGGCCTTCATCGAGAAGGGGGCGATTCAATGCGGGTTCTGCACCGCGGGAATGGAGATGTCGGCCCTCCATCTTCTCAAGAAGCATCCGTCGCCGACCGAGCAGGAGATTCGGGAGGGGATCTCGGGACATCTCTGCCGGTGTACGGGGTATAACCAGATCGTTGAGGCCATCACTGACGCTTCAGGGAAGCTCAAGGCCGACGGAGGGGGAGGGGTGACGTCATGAGATTGCCGAGATTTGAATATGTCGCGCCGAAGACGCTGGATGCGGCGCTGGATCTCCTGGCAAAAGGCGGGGAGGGATGCCGTTTGTTTGCAGGGGGAACAGACCTCATGGTAAAGATGGGACACGGCCTGGCCGCGCCCACCCTGCTGGTTGCCGTGAAGGAGATCGAGGGATTGAACGGGATTTCGTTCGATCCGTCCACGGGTCTGTCCATAGGGGCCGCGACGCTCCTTGTGGAGGTGGCCGAGCATCCGGATGTGGTGAAATATTATCCTGCCATGGCCCAGGCCGCCAAAAAGACGGCCAATCCCCAGATTCGAAACATGGCCACCCTTGCAGGAAACCTCTGCAATGCCGCACCGTCGGCGGATAACGCCCCTGTGCTGGTGGCGAGGGGCGCCGAGGTCGCGATCGCCGGCCTGAAGGGGACGCGTCGCCTGGCCCTGGACGGTTTTTTCAAGGGACCGGGTATAACGGCCCTGGCGCCGGGGGAGATCGTCACGCACATTCTGGTTCAGCCCCCTGCCAAGGCCTCCGGGGCATCCTTTCAGTGGATTTCCGCCAGGGGGAAGGTGGACATCTCCGCGGTCTGCGTGGGGGTCACGGTGAGGGTGGAAAACGACCTTCCAAAGGACGTACGGATCGTCTTGGGGGCCGTCGGTCCAACGCCCATGAGGGCCAAGGCCGCCGAGGCCCTCATCGAAGGGGCCGGCTGGTCCAAGGACCTGATCGGAAAGGCGGCCTTGAAGGCATCCGAGGAATCCATGCCCATCACAGACGTGAGGGCCAGCGCCGAATACCGGAGGAACATGGTGGCGGTATTGACCCGGCGGGCACTCGAGGAGGCCCATGCGCGGGCCTTGCAGAATTAGGGGGAACGATCATGAAGGCTTTTGATATCGTAGGGAAGGACGTACCAAGGAATGATGCCGAGACCAAGGCCAGGGGAACGGCTGTGTATACGGATGATCTCAAACTGCCCGGGATGCTTTTCGGAAAGATCCTGCGGAGCCCCCTGGCCCATGCCCGGATCAAGGAGATCGATGTCAGCAGGGCCGCCCGGCTCCCGGGGGTCAAGTGCGTCATCACCGGCGAGGACACGCCCAAGGTCAAGTACGGCAACTGGAGGCTTTTCCCGGACACTCAGGACGAATATCCCCTTGCCGTGGACAAGGTGCGCTTCATCGGCGACGAGGTGGCGGCCGTGGCCGCGGTGGATAAGGACATTGCAGAGGAGGCCTTAAGCCTGATCCAGGTGGAATACGAGGAACTGCCCGGCGTCTTCGATACGGACGCATCGACGCGGGAGGGGGCCCCGGTCCTCCATGACTACTGCCCCACCAATATCAGCGTCAACCGAAAGATCCAGTACGGAGATATCGAAAAGGGCTTTGCCGAATCGGATTATGTAAGGGAGGACACCTTTGATGTCCATGCGGTGAGCCATGCCTATCTGGAACCGTGTTCGGCCCTGGCCCAGGCCGATCAGGATGGCCGCATTACCCTGTGGACCTCCACTCAGGTCCCCTACATCGTCCAGTGTCTCCTTGCCAGCACCCTCGGGATGCGGGAAAACGACATCCGGGTGATCAAGCCGTTTGTGGGCGGGGGCTTCGGGGGCAAGATGGAACTGCGCACCTGGGAATTCTGTGCCGCCCTCATGGCGAAAAAGACCGGGCGGCCCGTCAAGTTCACCCTGAGCCGGGAGGAGGAATTCCTGACCGGCCGGCGACGGCATCCCATGCGGCTCCATTCCCGGGTGGGATTCAAAAAGGACGGGACCCTCGTGGCCAAGGACCTGAAAATCCGTCTGGACGGGGGGGCCTACAATGCCATGGGCCCCACCGCGACCTTCCTTTGCGGAAACTTCGGGGCCATGCTCTACCGCTACCCCAATTATCGATTTCTGGGGGAGCACGTCTATACCAACAAGCCGCCGGCCAGCGCCATGCGGGGGTTCGGGGCGCCCCAGTCCCTCTATGCCACCGAGATGCAGATGAGCATGGCCGCTGAGGAGTTGGGGATCGATCCGGTGGAGATCCGGCTGAAGAACGCCCAGGTCAGCGGGGACAAGATTCCCGATGTCGCCACCATCTCCAGTTGCGGGTTCATCGAATCCATAGAGAAGGTGGCCGAGATGAGCGACTGGAAAAACAAACGGAAGCATCTCAAACCCGGGCAGGGGATCGGCATCGGCTGCTACAGCTTTATCTCAGGGGGGGTATTCAACTGGTTCAACACCTCCTACCCCTTTTCCGCTGCGGAGATCCGGGCATTTGCCGACGGAACGGTTCATTTGCTCACCATGGCGTCAGACATCGGCCAGGGCTCGGATACGGCCCTCAAGCAGATGGTGGCCGAAGAGCTTGGGCTGAGCATGGAGGATATCCGCATCACCGCCGCGGATACGGCCATGACCCCCCAGGCCGACCTGGGATCGTGGGGAAGCCGGGTGACCCTCATGGCCGGAAACGCCGTGCTTGATGCGGCCCGAAAGATCAAGGCCCAGTTGTTCGGCGCGGTCTCGGCCCGGTTCAATCTCAACGTCATCTACGATTTTGAATGCGTCAACGGAAGGGTCCAGGCCAAGTTGAGGCCGGACAAGGGGCTTTCCTTTGGAGAGGCCGTGGCCATGGTGCAGAAGGCCAATCGCGGGGAACCCCTCGTGGCCCGGGGCTCCTACACGCCGAGGGACAAGGGATTGGTGACCCCGGCCTTTGGTTTCGGATCCCAGATCGCAGAGGTGGAGGTGGATCAGGAAACCGGGCAGGTGAAGGTCAAGCGGATGTGGACGGCCCACGACTCCGGGACCGTGATCAATCCCCGGGCTGTGGAGGGCCAGTTGGCCGGCTCGATCCAGATGGGTCTCGGGTATTCCCTGTGCGAGCAGTTCGTGATGGACAAGGGAAAGACCCTGAACACCAATTTTCTGGACTACAAGATGCCCACGGCCCTGGATATGCCGCCCAGCGAGGTGGCCCATGTGGACACCTACGAACCGGAAGGGCCTTTCGGCGCCAAGGAATGCGGCGAAGGCTTGGCGTCGCCCACGGCCCCGGCCATCGCACATGCGGTCTATCATGCCACGGGGTATTGCTGCAAAGACCTTCCCATCACCCCGGAGAAGATCCTGAAGGGATGGAAGCGGAGTCAATAGACTTTGCCAGGATCCCCCGGCCTCTTGGTCCTTTTC
>JAWOIH010000360.1:0-11930 GCA_046484725.1 Candidatus Desulfacyla sp.
GCGCGAACAGACTGATGGCAATAACGGAATCGTGCCCTCTCAGATCTCCGAATAGCCAGACAAGCAGGAAGGCCAATAAACCGAATACCGGAACCAAAAAAAAATAGGAAACAGCAACACTCGCCAGATAGTATCTGGTTCCGGAGATAGGAGAGTCTGCAATGCTACTAAGAAAATCCGGCCGCCATCTGAATACTGTTGCGCAGATGATGAGGGTAACCGAACCACAGGATAAGGCCAGTAAAAAGAACGGCAGGTCCTTTTTGAATGCAAGATCGTAAACGACTCCGATTAACCAGAAATTTCCCGCGAGGAGGCCGATAGCAAAACACCCGCGTCTCATATTCGTCCGGCTCATGTTCATCCGATGTCAACCCCCACAGCGTTGCCGCTCTGCCGCGCCGGGAACAAACGTTCGGAGAGGATCTGGTTGGTCCATATCAAGGGAACATAATGATATCCCATTGTATTCCATTATGTCCAACGATTCTTGACTCCGGCGCCGGCATCTTCTCCTCCTCTCCGGGCTATGAATATCCCTTCAATCGAGTATTCCATTTTATTGGTTGGGTTTTCTGCCCTTACCCGGATATTGAAAGAAAAGGGTTTCCCGACCCTCTCCCTTGAAATCTCGGGATCCCTCCTTGAAGGCGCCCTGCGGACGCGCGTGGAGGCCTTTATTGAAATGCTCTCCGCTTGAGCAAATGATCCCATCCGGGCGTGACGCGCCCGGTGTGGTCCGGGAATAGCGGCCTGGGCAGGGGGCCTGACCTGACCTAACAGACCCTGATGGCGTCCGGAAACCGGTTGAGCTTCTTCATGCCGTCTTGGGCGACCACAAAGGTGTTTTCAATCCCCACCACCCCCTGGCCCGGGAAGACGAACTTGGGTTCCAGGGCGATCACCATTCCCTCAGCCAGAAGCGTATTGATTCCCCGACCGATGATCGGCAGCTCGTCCAGCTCAAGACCCACGCCATGCCCCACAAACGGCACAGGGTCCGGATAACCCATGAACCGGTCTGCGAGTCCGGCCGCTTCAGCGATCTCCAACGCCAGATCATACAGGGACTCCGCCGTTACCCCCGGCCGTCCCTCCTGAGAAAGGGCGTCCTGAATCCTCAGTGCCGCCCCATGGGCCTGGACCAGGGTTTGGTCGAGCTTTCCCTTTGAAAAGATGCGGGTCTGATCCGCGATATAGCCCTCTACGTTGGCCGCATAATCGATCAGGATGGGGGCATGGGGTTCGATCCGGTCCATGCTGGCCCCTTGTGAGAAAAAGGGACCCAGCCCCTTCCCTCCTAAGGGTCCGGCGGAATTGCTCGCCATGGCAGCCCCCTTCCCGGCCATGATCTGTCCGTAGATCGACTCATGGTTGAAGCCCCGGGTAGGGACAACGCCCGGATGACCCAGTCTCCTGTAACAGGCCTCCATCCGCGAGGTCAGGTCGATTTCCCTTTCGGATTCCCTCAAGAACCCGGGCACCCTTTCATAAGTGGCGTCCGCCATGCGGGCCGCCGCGGTGATCAAGGAGATCTCATGGGCGGATTTGATCATTCGGGTTTCTCGGATCGAGAGGGACACATCCACAAACTCCGTTTCCGGAAAGAGACGCTGGTAGGTCAGATAGCGATTCGCCGGAAGCACGTCCATCTCAAGCCCGATGCGGTCCAAGCCCCTTGTTCCGCCGTTACTCCGGATGTGCTCGGGGATCTGAGAGAAACGCTTGAGAGGGACGATCTGTTTTGTGACAGCATCCTTTACGGCCCGCTCCAGGCTCTTGCGGACCATGAGGAGGGGTAGTCCCTTTGCAGGGACCCACAAATGGGCATCCTGATCGGTCCCTGTAAAATAGTAGAGATCAATCTTCTGAACAACGAGCGCCCCATCCACCCCGTGGGCAGAGAGTTCATCCTGAAATCGCTTCAATCGCTTCGATATCTCTTCTTCCATCCGAGCCACAGACATATTATCGAAAAAGCCTCCCTTGGCTTCAGACCTGCTGAACATGGTAGAGCAGCCATCTATCGCCATCCAATTCCACCATCCTGGATTCATAATTGGTTTTCCAACGTCACAGGGTCTGGGCAATCGGCCGCCCCGCTATCCATTCGTTCCTCTTCCCATGGATATGCTGCCGCAGGCCTCATCCGCCAAGTCATAAATAGGCACGAGGTTCTGAAAACCGAAGATCTGGAAGACCTTCCTCACAAGGCCTCTCACGCCGCAGAAGGCCATGGCGCCGCCGGACGCCTTGACCCTTTGTGCAAGGGCGACCAGGACCCGGAGGCCGGCGCTGCTGATGTACTCCAGGCCACTGAAATCAAGAACGAGCCTTATGCCTTCTATCCGGCAGGCAGCCATGCTCTTTTCAAAATCAGGGGCGCTCAGGGTGTCCATGCGACCCTAAACCGTGGCCAAGACAACCCCCTCTGTCTCCATGAATTGGATTTCCACCGCGTTATATCCTCCATTATAGGGCTGTTTGCCGGTTGAATACACACTGTCCTTTCTCTAAAAGCGGGTCCGGACGGTCTGTTCAGGGAACAGCTACGAAACGCACAGGGAAATGCCTGATCGGGTATTATATAGGATTCAATGCCCCACCTCAAGGGCATTGCGAGGCCCAGGGGTGAGACCTTTCCAAGAGAGCGCCACGAAAGCTCTTAAACGGTTTTTCATTGACGAAAGAGGACCGATTCCGTAAGTTATCCCCAAAAGAGGAACAGGTCGGCTATCGCCGTTTACAGCGGCGGTACATTCGCCCCAACGGCTACATGACGAATGGCAACGCTTTTGGGCATGTGAAAAGGCCCGGCCATGTCGGGGCGACTTCCATCAAGCGGCCAGGGAGTCGCGACGAATTGAACATTAACCTCTGCGGGGTTATGATCACAATCGGTCTAAAGATTACTTATCAAGGAGGGAGCGGAAATGCGGGCAATCGTGATCGGCGGATTGGGAGGCATGGGTCAGGGCGTGGCCCGGGACCTCATCAAACAGGAAAAAATCACAAAGGTGACGCTCGGGGACATCAACATCGATCCGGCCAGGGTGCAGGAGAAACTGCGTGCCAGCGACAAGGTGTCTCTGGCCCGGATCGACGTGAACGATCATGCCGGGTTGGTGAACGCCATCAGGGAAAACGATGTGGTGGTCAACACGGCCGGGCCGTTTTACAAGACCGCCATCGCCGTTGCCAGGGCCGCGGTGGAGGCCGGGGTCAACTATATCGACATCTGCGACGACTATGAGGCGGTTCCGATCCTCTTTTCCTCCCCGGACATCGACGAGGCCGCCAAAAAGGCCGGCATCACCGTCCTCACCGGGATGGGCTCCGATCCGGGGACAAACAATGTCCTGGTGAAATGGTATGCCGACCAGCTGGACCGCGTGGACGAGATCCACCTCTTCTGGGTGGTGAGCATTGCGGAACTGGCCGGCGCTGCCTGGGACCACAGCCTTCACATGGTGACCGGCAGCATCCCGCAATACATCGACGGCCACCTCCAGTATGTGGAGGGCGGCACCGGCGAGGAGACGGCCCAATTCCTCGAACCGCTGGGCACCTGCGTGGTCCGCTATGTGGGCCACCCCCAGCCCATTACCATCCCCCGCTATATCCAGGGGGTGAAAAAGGTGGTCATCAAGGGGGCGTTGATCCCCCTGTGGGTGGATGAACTGATCAAGGAACAAAAGGAAACAGGCTTTCTCAACACCGAACCCATAGACGTCAAGGGAACGGAGATCGTGCCCTATGATCTGACCCTGAAGCTGTGGAACGACATCCCCAAGGGGAGGGACAATGGTCCCCAGGCATCCGGTCTGAAGGTGATTGTCAAAGGGGAACGGGACGGAAAGCAGGTGACCTACACTGCGGACATCGTGGGGAGAATGGCGCCGGGAACGGGTCTTCCCGCCTCCATTGCCGCGCTCATGATGGATGCCGGCGACGTGACGGTGAAGGGTGTGGTGGCCCCTGAAGGGTGCATCGATCCGGAAAAATTCCTCTCCGCCCTGTTACAGAGAGGTGCAAAGATTCATCAGACAGAGACCATTTCATCACTGTTCGCACTCTAAAAAACGGAGGATTCCATATGAAAGAGACGCCGAAACTGAACCTGAAAAAGAGCGAAGCGCTGTTTGAAGAGGCAGAGGATCTGATTCCCGGCGGGGTCCTGGGGGCACGAAGGCCCGGTGACTTCATCATGGGAGAATACCCTATTTTTCTTGAATCCGGGAAGGGTTGCAGGCTTATCGATGTGGACGGCAACGAGTATATCGATTATCTGTGCGGGTACGGACCCATTATCCTGGGCTACCGGGAGGAAGAGGTCGATGACGCCGTCATGCGACAGGTAAAGGAAAAGGGGTTCTGTTTCACCCTGACCCAGCGTTATCAGAACGACCTGGCCGGGAAGTTGAACGACATCATCCCCTCCGCCGAACGCAGCATCTTTTTGAAGACCGGATCGGATGGGACCACAGCGGCCATTCGCATTGCGAGGGCATATACGAACCGGGTCAAGGTGATGCGATGCGGCTACCATGGGTGGCATGACTGGTGCGTGGAGATGAAGGGGGGGATTCCCGCCAAGTTTTACGAGGACGTTTACGAGTTTCACTACAATGATCTGGACCAGATCGAAGACCTGATGAAAGCGCATGGGGACCAGACAGCGGCCATCATCATGACCCCCTTCGGGCATCCCCTGCATCAAAAGATGGAGACGCCCAAACCGGGGTTCCTGGAAGGCGCAAGGAGGCTTGCCGATCACTACGGCGCAATCCTTGTCTTTGACGAGGTGCGCACCTGCTTCAGGCTCCGGATGGGCGGGGCCCAGGAGCTGTACGGGGTCACCCCCGACCTGACGGTCCTGGGAAAAGGGATGGCCAACGGGTATGCCATCAGCGTGGTGACCGGGAAGAAGGACGTCATGATGACCGCGGCATCCAAGCTCTTTATCTCCTCCACCTTCTTCCCCAACAGCGACGGGTACGTCGCCGCGCTCAAGACCATTGAGGTCCTGGAACGCGACAATGTCCTCGACAGCATTTGGAAGAATGGCGACTACCTCCTTGCAGGGATCCGGAAGGTGCTTGACAAATACCCGAACGCCGGCGCCGAATTGAGCGGCGTGGCGCCCATGTTCTTTGTCACCTTCACCCAGGGCAATCCCGAAACCAAACGGGACAGGCGGACCGATTTTTATACCCAGATGATCCGAAAGGGTTTCTTTTTCACCCCGCATCATCATGCCTATATCTGTTACCGGCATACAAAGGAAGACCTGGACAAGACCCTTCAGGCCATGGATGAATCCCTTGGATATGTCAGCGAGAAATACAAAGAGTAGGGGGGGAGTTATGAACGATGATCTCAATATTGTCGGCAAGCGGGTGGTTCGAAGCGACACCCTTGCCAAGGTCACGGGACAGGCGCGGTATACCGCGGACCTGAAGTTCCCCAACATGCTGACGGCAAAGGTCCTGAGGAGCCCGTTTCCCCATGCCAGGATCCTCGGCATCGACCTGACCCGGGCCCTCAAGGTGCCGGGGGTCAAGGCCGGCGTCAGCGGGTTCGATACCTACGGGGTCAAATGGGGCGTCTTCCGCTACACCCAGGACCACGACATGCTCCCGACCGACAAGGTGCGCTATGTCGGCGAGGACGTGGCCGCGGTGGCTGCGGTGGACGAGGAGACCGCCCTGGAGGCCCTTTCCCTTATCAAGGTGGACTATGAACCGCTCCCTGCGGTCTTCGATCCCGAGGAGGCCATGCGGGAGGGGGCCCCGCAGATCCACGATGCATATCAAGACAACATCAACATTCATGTCCATATCGACGTGGGCGACGTGGACAAGGCCATGGGCGAGGCATTTCTCGTACGGGAGGACACCTTTAAGGCGGCCGGCGAGGCCTATGCCATGATGGAGCCGTATGCGGTGGTGGCCTCCTATGCCAACGGCTTTCTCGATCTCTGGATGCCCAATGCCGGCCCCCATGTGCGGGCCAAGGCCCTGTCAAACCTCCTCAGGATGCCGCTCAACAGGGTGCGGGTCCGTCCCATCCATTCCGGGGGCGCATTCGGCGGTCGTTCGGAGGTGTCGCCCGGCGATCTGGTGGCATCGCTCTTGTCCATCAAGGCAGGCCGGCCGGTGAAGCTGACCCTTTCCCGGGAAGAAAACGCCACCAGTACGCGGCAAATCCACGACCTGATCGCTACGGTGAAAACGGGCATGAACAAAGACGGCGTCATCGCGGCAAAGGACTACCGGGTGATCTATGACGGCGGGGCCTACAGTTCGACCGGCCCCATCGCCACATCCATTCCCTTCTATGTGTACGAGGAATGCTACCGGTTTCCCAATGTCCGGTATAACGGCTACCGGGTGTTGACCAACAAGGGGATCCGGGGCATGTATGGCGCCCACGGAAGGGCCTTCCTGGCCGGGAACGAGGCCCAGATGGACCTGATGGCCAAGGAACTGGGCCTCGACCCCGTGGATATACGACTCAAGAACGGCCTCACGTCGGGAGAGGTGACGGCCACCCGATCCAAGATTACGAGCTGCGGCCTGGCACAAACCATCACCGCTGCATCGGAAAGCACGAACTTCAAAGAGAGGTGGGCAAAGACGTCAAAGGGAAAAGGGATCGGCATGGGCTGCATCGCCATCATGTGCGGTTTCCCCATGGGGTTCCGTTCAGGGTCCTCCTGTTATGTCAAAATGAACGACGACGGTCAGGCCACCATCGTGACCGGCCTGGTGGACAATGGACAGGGAAACGAATCCATGGTCATCCAGGTCGCCGCGGAGGTGCTCGGCATTCCCATGGAGGATATCAACCTGGTCAATGCCGACACGGAAGTGACGAACCTCGATCCCGGCGCCTATTCCCAGGCGGCCGCCTTTGTGGGGGCCAATGCCGTTCGGGTTGCCTGTGAAAACGCCCGGAAACGGCTCGTTGCCATTGCCGCGGAAAAGCTCGGGGTGGAGGAAGGGGAGATCCATCTCAAGGACCGGATGGCCTTTTCCAGAAAAACGCCCGACAAGAAGATGCCTGTCCGATGGGTCGTGCGAGAGGCCTTTTTCCGGGGAGACCCGATCGTCGGCACCGGCACCTATTTCCCCAGCATCGACTTTGAAAGGGAGTGGGTCTCGAGACCCTGGGGCCAGATGGCCGGGACCTTCTCGTTCGGCACGTCCGTGGCCGAGGTCCGCATTGATGCACAGACGGGCCGGATCACGGTCCCCCATTTTACCGCGGCGCACGATTGCGGCCGTCCCATCAACCCCATGGCCGTGGAGGGCCAGATGGAGGGCTCCATCCAGCAGGCGGGGATCGCTACTGTCATGGAAGGAAACCTCTGGAATCAGGGGTTTTTGTTGAACCCCGACCTCCTGGAATATAAGGTCCCCCTGGCGTGCGACATGCCGGAGATCGACACCATCATTGTCAGCTCCATGGACCCGGAAGGCCCCTTTGGCGCAAAGGAAGGGGGGCTCACGATCCGCATGAACGCCTACAGCGCCATTGCCAGCGCGGTCGCCAATGCCACGGGAGCGCTGTTCAGTGAACTGCCGCTGACCCCTGACAGGGTCTTGGCTATCCTGGAAAGGAAGAAGGGTGCAAAAAAATGATTCTGCCGAAATTTGACTACAAAAAGGGAGAGGATATCGCCGCGGCGATCGCCCTTTATGAAGGCTCCAAAGGGCGGGCGCGATATCTCGCCGGCGGGACCGACCTGATCCCCCTGGTAAAACTGCGACTCTCCACGCCTGGGGCCGTCATCGATCTGAAGGGCATAGAGCCACTCAAGGCCGTTTCACGAAAGGGGAGAACGCTGATCATCGGCGCCAATGTCACGCTCTTTGAACTGAAGACCCATGATCTGGTGAGAGACTATTTTCCGGCCCTCTATGAATCGCTGGATGCCACCTCGTGCGAGACGCTCCAGATGCGGGGGACCATCGGAGGGAATATCCTCCAGAACACGCGATGCCTTCTCTATAACAAATCCATCGACTGGAGAACAGCCCGCGGGTTCTGTTACAAGATGGGGGGCGAAACCTGCAACGTGGTCCCCAATGCGGCCGCCTGTTTTTCAAACTACTGCAGCGACAACGCCCTGTCGCTGATATCCCTCTCGGCCGGGGTGAAGCTCGTTGGCCCGCAGGGGGAACGAAAGATAAAATTAGAGAAGCTCTTCAGCAGAGACGGAAGGGACCCGTTCACGCTGAAACCCGGAGAGATCCTGACCGAGGTCCATGTCCCGCTGAAGCGGTCGACAGGGGCCTATGAAAAGCTGAGGGTCCGCAACGCCATCGATTATCCGCTGCTGGGCGTGGCCGTTTCCATACAGGACGGCAAGGGAAGGGTCTGTGTGGGCGGGATCGGCCCGGCCCCAAAGGCGTATGATCTGAAAGACCTTTCCGCGAGCGCCTTGAAAGAGGTCGCCAAACAGGCCCGTCAGGAGGCCAGGCCCGTATCCAACGCCACGCTCTCGCCCGGCTACCGCAAAAAAATGGTCCAGGTACTGACGGAAAGGGCCGTCAAGCGGGCGATGAAGGAGGGGAAGTGATGAAGACCATCAAAGTCAGCTTTCGCGTCAATGATGAACCTGTCGCCTTCCAGGTAAGGCCCTATGAAACCCTCCTCGAAACGCTTCGGGAAAGGCTCGACCTGATCGGCGGCAAGGAGGCCTGCGGCATGGGGGCGTGCGGGGCCTGCACCGTGATCGTCGACGGCATACCGCTCCGCTCCTGCCTGGTCCTCACCCCGGAGGTGAACGGGGCATCCATTACCACCATCGAGGGGCTGGCAAAGGACGGCAACCTCCATCCCCTGCAAGCGTCCTTTATGGAAAAGGGCGCGGTCCAGTGCGGGTTCTGTACCTCCGGGATGATCATGACGGCCAAGTCCCTGCTCGACAGAAACAAAAAGCCCAGCAAAAAGGAGGTCGTCAAGACCATGTCCTCCAATATCTGCCGCTGCACCGGATACAAGAAGATCATAGAGGCGGTGCTGGACGCGGCATCAAAGCAGACATCGAAGGCATAGAAGGGCCAGGCTGTTTTGAAGGATACATCTGATCCCACCGCCCTCCCCCCCCCACAGGGGGGAGCGGGCGAATGGGTTCGCCCTTTGCCGGTAAAGGGCCTCTAGAAAATGCCAGCCGTTCAAAGAGATCCCGCCGACGGCTGACCTGACGGCAACAGGAGCAAACCATGCCGCGCCTGCACCAGGGGGCCGCCTGCAAACATGCGGCATCATGAAGCCCTCGATGGCACTCTCATGTATGCCCCCATTCTCGGTATGCCCCGGATAGCGACCCATCAGGGTGCCGTTCGTCATCGCCGTGGCTGACAACGGAACGTAGATAATCCGCTACCGAATGTGTGGGGTGATGTTTCGAGTCCTGAGACAGGCAAGGTTAGCATCTGGATTATGTGGTTGAAACGTCATCCCAATCCCAATGACCTCGGATATTTCTATCTACCTGCAATCATTGATACATCGTCTCTTCAAACTGATTGTAAAACCGTTTTTTACTGTTTTGAGGGCCAATGGCATTTAAACAAATTGCTAAAAAGTATTCAGGAAAGCTTGCAACTGTCTTGTTATTGACGGGAGCTTTGGCATCATGCTTATGGGCCAGTGAAGAATCCAAGAATATGGGACGGTATTTCTTTTCCGGGGACGGCGAAATCACATTATGTAATGAAAGAATCGGCAAATCCTTTTCAGGCATTTACCGCAAAGGGCTTGGGCGCTATGATGAAAAGGCTCTTAATGAGATCTGCCTCGTATTCGACGCTCCCTGTGAACCTTTCCGAATGGGACTTTCCTTAAGACTTATCGAGTTTATCGATTATCTGGAAGACCGTTTAAACAGAGGTGCAAAAATCACCATCATCTCCGGCTATCGAAAGCCGAAATTCAATACCATGCTTCGGGAGAGAGGGAACCTGGCCGCCAAGGCCAGCCTTCACCAGTACGGTATGGCGGCCGATCTCAAAATCGAGGGCGTAAAAGCCGAAAGCCTGTGGCGTTATGTCAGGGATCTTAAATTCGGCGGTGCGGGGTATTATCATGGGGATGTAGTTCATATTGATGTGGGGCCGGCCAGATTCTGGGACGAAACCACATCCGGTGTGGGAACCGGAATTTCCGATGGCAACAAACTCATCGGCATTATAACCGATTATGATGTTTATCGGCCGGGGATGACCGTTACCCTTCGGTTTATTCGAATGACGGCTTTTCCCATTCGTGTAACTTCTGGATTTTCCTTAATCCGTCAAGACTATCGGGATAAAACTGAAAGTCGCCGGGATTTTATACCTGCCTTCAACATTTCCCAAAAAGCTCGTTGCATGGAGTTCTGGGATATCGATGAAATGAACACCATCAAATGGAAACTGCCCACGGACTTAAAACCCGGCAGATATAAAATACAGGCCCGTTTCTGCGATGATGCGTGGCCGGATATGCCCCCAGAGATCCAAACCCCGGAATTTGGAGTAAACACGTTTTAAAACGGCGTACAAGGTTGGATAGATTTCGGTGGCTATCTGATTGCTATCAATTGATATTATGACTTCAGGAGTCTAATCTTATGGCAGATAACACAGCGTCTGGTAAGGTGGATCCAAAAAAGAAATCATCAAGGTTACCGTTCGTTTCGGAGAGAAGAGTTGGGGCTTTGGCCGTAACCAGCGTTGTGGGGTTACCAGGCTTGCAACGTTTTTTCTGGAGGTCATTTCCTGGAGCAACCCGTCAAGTTCAGCTGAGATTCGGTCAAACACTGTTTTGTTGGGAAGCCTGTATGTCACAGGGCATCATATTCTCAACAACAGTGTTATACCTTGAATAATTGATGAAATGTGAACGATCTCTGATGCATTTAACGAGGGGGACAGAAAATGAAAAAGGTAATGCTTCTAACCACGGCATTGATATTGTCTCTAATCGTTGGTGGATGCTCCAACAATAACGACGAGACCGGCCCAGACCCGCGTGTGGCTGCCTTTCGCAATGCACTGGAAAACAGCGGTTTTGCTGTCAGTGAGGGGTCGACCAAACAAATTAATCCCTTCCAATTTATTCATGATGGGGTGATCGACTCATGTGCGGGCAACAATGCAGGACAACCCTACAAATGCTTTCCGGTTCCACTGATTCCGGGAGAAGAGGACGAGCAGGGCCGCAAGGAGCAGGGCGTTTTCAGACTTCAGCCGTATGAGGCGATCGTCTATGTCGGTCCGACGCCCCCCGAGGGAGACTATTTCAGCTATACGGCTTTTCTATGGGTCAGACATCACAACAGTCTGATCGAGAAGGGTGACTGGCTGTTCGCTGCGCTGGGCGATCCGACCAACAACTTGACGATTAAGACTGAGGGGGGCGGAAGTCCATTCGAGAAAAATACCATGATCGTGTTCACGCCCGATGAAGGGATTTACAACCGAATCCTGGCTGTGGCCGAATTGGCCGGGTATCCCGATTCCATGATTAATCTTTTTGTGATTCCCTCCACCAACCCCATCCCCCTCACATACCTTGGACTGGGTCGCGAAAGCGATTCGATGCTGGTTTTGGTCCGCACTGCCAACTTCAAGGACCAGAAAAAGGGGAATGACTATCTGAATAACAATGCCTACGGCACGGTCTTTCGGGTTACCCCAGAATCGCCACCCGCGCTGCAACCCTATGAGCAACCTCCCGCACGGAACCGTAACTGGCAGAAAGAGACCGACTTGATTCCGGACCTCGATAATGGGCTCGAACGGCTGAAGACGGCGATTCTCGAACAAACGGAGCGGTGATGACGCACCCGGAGGAATCAGCAGACAAGGAACAAGGACAGGCTACTATATGAGGAAGCTTCTTGCCTCCACAGTGCAGCTGACACCAGGTAATAC
>JAWOIH010000415.1:0-3719 GCA_046484725.1 Candidatus Desulfacyla sp.
TGAGAACTCCCCACCTTGAGAATCACTTTTACTTTCGGAAACCGTTTCTGAAACCGGGACAAAAGGCCCGGTTTCAGAAACGGTTTCCGAAAGTAAAAGTGATTCTCAAGGTGGGGAGTTCTCAGGAGGTCGCGGATGGGGTCCTGGACTTCACCTACGACGTGGGGACCATCGGCAGACTCCCCTATAAAAGCAGGTTGAACGTTATCCCCTATTCGAAAGAGGAGTTTTCCCTGGTTGTTTCCCCCCAGCACCGTTTTGCCAAATGTGAGGCAGTCTCCCTCGGCGAGCTGGAAAACGAGCCGATCATCATACGGGAAAACGGCTCCGGCTCCAGATATGCCATCCTATCCCTCCTCAGCTCTCACGGTGTGAACCCTTCGGTGCTGTTAGAGGCCGGCAGCGTCGAATTTATCAAGGAATACATCATGAAGGGTCAGGGCATATCCTTCCTCTACAGACCCGAAATCCGGTTGGAGGCCACCTTGGGCCTGCTCAAGCCCGTGCCGCTCAAGGAAGGCCCCATTTTTGTACAGACCGACACCATATTTCCCAGGGGGGCCGATCTCTCACCGCCTGTGAAGGCATTTCTCCAGTTGATCGAGGAGGAGGCATGATGCACCACCCGGCATGTGCTTCAGAGGGCGGAAGGATACTGCAATGGCCTGAACTCATCGAGAGGCTGTTTAAAACGGCCGCTCCCTACCTGGCAATGAGAGGAGATGCGGATCATACGGCAATTTCCCACGGCTACGCCCTGACCCTCTTGCAGCATGAGGGAGGAGACCGGCAAATAGTGGAACCCGCCGTGATCCTCCATGACGTAGGCTGGTCGGCCCTAAACCCGGAGGCTATCTCAGCGGCCTATGGCGTCCTGGCAAAGGGCGAAGAGGCCGAACGCCTCAACCGCATTCATGAAATGGAAGGCGCGGCCATTGCAGAAAGGATACTGGGCGTATTCAACTATGACCCGGGACGGATCGAAACCATCCGGATCATTATCAGCAGGCATGACTCGGGAGAAGACGCCCCTTCCCTTGAAGAGGCCCTGGTCAAGGATGCGGACAAGCTGTGGCGCTTCTCCCGCATCGGTTTCTGGCGGGAGACCGAACGACAGCATTTAAAACCCGTCACCCTTCTTGAGTTCCTGGCAGAGAAGTGCAAGGGGTGGTTCTTTACCCCCACCGCAGTGACGCTCGCCCAGCAAGAACTTGTCAGGCGGAAAGATGAAATCAATCATCTCCCTTCCCGGAGGGAAAATGCCAACCCCCACTGAAGGCACGCACAACAAAATCCCCCTTTTCTCCCTGCTCCCCGCTCCCTGCTCCCTGCTCCCCGCTCCCTGCCCTGCGCTCCCTGCTCGCAGTTATACCGCATCGGGTATGCTACGCCTGTTGGGACTCGGAGTAGACAGCTTCCTGACCGCGCACCTCATGGGCACTGGGCACTGGGATATCCCATACGGCGCTTGCCAAAAAACTGGAAATGAGTTTAGCCGGAGTCGGCTTCTCAGCGGAGAGCGGACGCTTTTACGGCCACAGCATTGACCGGTGCTCAGGCAATGGGGCTTGATATCGCCGAGGCGATCGATGTAGTCTGCTGCATGACACATAGGGACTTCTACAAAAGCATGACCACCCTTTCGACAAGCCGAATCTGGCAGGATGTCTACCATCCTGAAACGCCTGTCGGAATCGCCTATGTCAAGGTTACGTTGCGCCAGGACGGGGCGATTGTGATCCAGTTCAAGGAGAAATGAGATGAGGCGCGAATGCCTGAATTGCGGGAAAAGGCAGATGATCCATACCGTGCGCGATGTCCCTTACGCCTATAGAGGACACCATACCGTTGTATCCAACATCGCTGGATGGCACTGTCAGAATTGCGGCGAAGTCGAATTCGACGAGGGTGAAGGCGTTCGCTTCGCTGATGCCATTAAACAATTCGCCAGGGAATGCGATGAAATGGAGGCGGCTGAGCTTGCAAGGATACGTAGGAAGCTGGGGCTCACGCAGCAGGAAGCCGCCGTCCTTACAGGGGGGGGACCCAATGCATTTTCACGCTATGAGCGGGGCAAGGCCAGGCCCCTCTCATCGGTGACCAACCTTTTTAAGCTGTTGGACAAACATCCTCATTTGCTTGATGAAATCAGATCTGGTGCAAGATGAGGGGCCAAGGGATGTAGGACGAAAAGGGGGTTTGTTCTTGATTGTTTTACATCATGGTGCCTTCCCGGATAATTCTGAAGGACCATCGTTCTTTTCCCGGCGCGCCTTGCCCCCGTCAAAATCATCACCCCCTGATTCCAGTAAATCCACAGGGTAACATCTTTCGGTAACCGCCCACCCCCATGCTTCGGCGTGATCATTCGAGACGCAACGTCCGCTGAGGACGTATTCCCTATCCCACTGCCGGAGGCATGCGGATTTTCGCTTGTGGCCGTCTCAGCCACAAACGAAAAAGCAAGATACCTTTGCGCCCTTTGCGACTTGGCGGTGAAGATGTTTATTCGACCCAATTGATTGCCGGGAGCGACGCGGCCTGACGGCCGAATGCTAACGATTCGGCATTTCCCCCCAATTGTTTCAATTTTTGCTTGACATACCCATCAGTTGCACCATTATCCCCCACAACTGCCCATGCGGCATCAGCTATCATCCATGAGCAGAGGACGATTCTTTAAAGGACCGGCAGCGGCCGGCTCATTTGGGCGTACAGGTGCTTAAAGGAAACTGGGATGCAATGGGCTCAAAATCACGATCATCATGGAGTAACGTCAATCCTTCGATGATGCAAAACGTCGCGATAATGACATCCATTGTCTTCCGCACGGTAATCCCCATCTTTCGAAGCTTCCTGTAGTTCCGGGCGCTTTGTACGGCTACCTGATAGCCCCCCATTTGACGAAACGGGAGGGCATCTAAAAAGGTCTTTGCCGTATCAAAGTCCTTATCAGACCTGAATCCCTGGAGGACCTCTGCCAAAATCAGATCGCCCATGATGATGGGAATGGCTGAGAGATAGGCATCCAGCAGATCCGTCTGCCATGTGGATTCACCGTTGAAATAGTCGATCCAGACGGATGAGTCGACCAGGATCATTGATCGGACCTCATGGCATCAAGGTCACCGTCCCATTTCAATTTGCCGCGCAGGTCCCTGATCCGCTCCTGCTTCTTGATCTGGATCAACAGCTTCAAACCGGTTTCAACGACCGACTTCTTGGTCTGAAGCCTGCTGATCGTCATCGCTTCATTCATCAGATCGTCATCTATAACAATATTGGTTCTCATGGGGCCTCCATGGAAGTGATGTGTATAATTTCTATTTTACATACACACCATGCCCTCGTCAACATAAAATAGCGATGTCGCTTCCAGACCCCGATGGAGATCAACTGGCAAACAAACTCAAGGAGCTTCGCCTCGGCATAAGGGCCGAGATGGTCGAAAGCGTGGAAGTAGATGGCGACTGGTTTAGAATCTTTGGTTGTAACTTCTACGCAAACTGCGGAGAAGATAAAAATCCGAAATCCGAAGCACGAAATCCGAAACAATATTCAATGATTCAAATTCAAATGACCCAAACGCATGGCGCTGGTAAGCCTCTGTTTGGAACATTGGTGTATTCTTGATTTGGATTTGTTTCGAATTTCGATATTCGATATTCGAATTTGGTTGCGGCCGTCAGGCCGCCTTGGGAATACTTGAGGGGGCATTT
>JAWOIH010000456.1:0-5500 GCA_046484725.1 Candidatus Desulfacyla sp.
TCATGGCCATCTGGCCCAGACCCTTTTTCCGGGTCGGTTTCCCGCCGGCCGCGAATTTGGCCACGCCCCCGGTGGGCGTTGCCTTGGATGACTCGCCCCCGGTCTTGGAATAGACCTCGGTGTCCAAAACGAGGATGTTGACGTCCTGGCCCGAGGCGATCACGTGATCGAGGCCCCCGTAACCGATATCATAGGCCCACCCGTCCCCGCCGATAATCCAGATCGACTTCTTGGTGAGGTAGTCCTTTCTGTCCAAGATGTCGATGAGGAGGGGGTTAAAATCGTTCTCGGCCTCTCGGATCTCCGATTCGATCTCATCCACCATCCTGTTTCCCGCCTCCTTGGATGCGTCGCCGTCGTCCATATGGTCGAGCCAGTCCTGCAGGGCGCCATGAAGCTCATCCGAAATATCCCCCTCCATGGCCTCACGCACCAGGTCGGCCAATTTCGCGCGCCGCTGGCTGACCGCCATTTCCATGCCGAATCCATACTCGGCGTTGTCTTCGAACAGGGAATTGGCCCATGTCGGTCCATGGCCCTCCGCATTGACCGTATACGGGCAGACCGGGGCCGACCCGCCATAGATGGACGAACACCCGGTGGCATTGGCGATCATCATCCGGTCGCCGAACAACTGGGTGACCAGCTTGATATAGGGAGTCTCGCCGCATCCGGGACAGGCGCCTGAAAACTCGAACAGGGGCTGCCGGAACTGGCACCCTTTCACCGATGTGGCCGGCATCACGTCGTCCAGGACGGGGAGGGTGGTGGAGAAGACATGATTGGGGACCTGCACGTCCTTCTGTGTGCCGAGCGGCTTCATGATGAGGGCCTTTTGCTTGGAGGGACAGACCTGGGCGCAGTTGCCGCACCCGGTGCAGTCGAGGGGGCTGATCTGGACGCGGAAACGCAACCCCTTCAGCTCCTTGCCCTTGGCCTCGACCGTGACAAAGTCGGCCGGGGCGTCCTTGAGGTCTTCTTCGCGCGCCAGGACCGGACGGATGACCGCATGGGGACAGACAAAGGCGCACTGATTGCACTGGATACAGTGTTCGGGCTGCCACTCCGGCACGTGGATGGCGATCCCCCGCTTCTCGTATCGGGTAGTGGACGTGGGAAAGATCCCGTCCGGGGGCATGGCGCTCACCGGGAGGCTGTCTCCCTTCTGGGCCAGCATGGGCCGCATGACCTCTTTCACGAACTCGGGCTCGTCCCTTTCTATGTAGGCCTCGTGTCCGGCCGTGGCCCAAGCCTCCGGAACCTCGATCTTCTGGAGGGCGCCCAGGGTCTTGTCCACGGCGTCCACGTTCATCCGGACCACCTTCTCGCCCTTTTTCCCGTAGGTCTTTTTGATGGCGGCCTTTACGTACTCAAGGGCCTGTTCGGCCGGGATGATGTTGGCAATCTTGAAAAAGGCCGCCTGCATGATCATGTTGATGCGACCTCCCAGTCCCAGCTCCTCGGCAATCTTGACCGCGTCGATGTTGTAAAAATCGAGTTCCTTCTGCCGCATGGTCCGCTTCATCCGGTCCGGGAGCCGTGCTTCCATATCTTCCATGGTCCACGGTGAATTGAGAAGGAACGCCCCTCCCTTTTTTATCCCCTCCAAAACATCATACTGGTCCACAAAGGCCGGGTTATGACACGCAATAAAGTCGGATCGGGTCAGCAGATAGGGAGACTGTATCCGGTGGGGAGAAAACCTCAGGTGGGACATGGTGATCCCTCCTGATTTCTTGGCATCGTAGGCAAAATAGGCCTGGGCGAACATATCCGTGTTTTCGCCGATGATTTTGATGGAATTTTTGTTGGCTCCCACCGTGCCGTCCGCGCCCAAGCCCCAGAATTTGCACCGGACCGTGCCCTCGGGCGAGGGATCGATCTCTTCCCCTAAATCGAGGGAGGTGTGGGTCACATCATCCACAATGCCCACGGTGAAGTGGTTCTTGGGGGCCTTTGACTTGAGGTTGTCAAACACCGCCTTGACCATGGTGGGGGTGAAATCCTTGCTCCCGAGGCCGTATCTCCCCCCTGCGATCACCGGGGCGTCGCCCCGTTCCTGGAACAGGGTGCAGATATCCCGATACATGGGCTCGCCGATGGCGCCGGGGGACTTGGTCCGGTCGAGAACCGCAATGGACCGGGCCGTAGCGGGGAGGGCCCTCAGGAAATAGTCCGGCGAAAAAGGCGTGTAGAGACGTACCTTGACAAGGCCGACCCGTTCTCCCAGGCCTGTCAGATAGTTGACCGTCTCCTCGATCACATCGCAACTGGAGGCCATGGAGACGATGATCCGCTCCGCTTCCGGGTCGCCTACATAGTCAAATATATGGTATGGCCGGCCTACCAGGTCCCCCACCTTTTTCATCTCTTCCTGAACAATGTCCGCGATCGGCTCGTAAAAGGAGTTGGAAGCCTCCCGGTTCTGGAAAAAGATATCCGGGTTCTGGGCCGTTCCCCGGAGTTGCGGGTATTCAGGATTCATGGCCCGGCTCCTGAAATCATCGATGGCATCCCAGTCCACCAGGGAGGCCATATCGTCATAGTCGATCAGCTCGATCTTCTGGATCTCGTTGGACGTTCGAAAGCCGTCAAAAAAGTGGATGAAGGGCATGCCGCTCCGAATGGCCGCCAGATGGGCCACCAGGGCCAGGTCCATGTTCTCCTGAACCGAGGCCGAGGCGATCATGGAAAACCCGGTTTGCCGGACCGCGTTAATGTCCGAGTGATCGCCGAAGATGGAGAGGGCATGGGCGGCGATGCTCCTGGCCGAGACATGGAAGACCGCGGGCATGAGTTCGCCTGCGATTTTGTACATGTTGGGGATCATGAGGAGAAGTCCCTGGGAGGCGGTGAATGTGGTGGCCAGGGCCCCTGCCGAAAGTGCGCCGTGAACCGCGCCGGCAGCCCCGCCCTCGGATTGCATCTCCACCACCTTGAGGACCTGACCATGGATGTTTTTTCGTCCGTGGGCAGCCCACTCGTCTGCATACTCCCCCATGCTGCTGGAGGGGGTGATGGGATAAATGGCCGCCACATCGCTCATGGCATAGGCTACGTGGGCAGTGGCCTCATTTCCTTCAATGGTTTTTTTTACGCTCATGATTCATGTTCCTTTCTGACGATGTCATTGTGCTGAGAGACGGTTAGGGCGAAGGTTGTCTTTTCCCGATAATTGCGATATGAAGCGGTCGCATATGAATCTTCATAAAGAATTGAACCGCCAAAGGACGCAAATATTTTTTCGTTTTTCCAGATCGGCGCTCCAATCAGGGAAAGCGTGAATATTCATATTGATCCTAAAGGAATCAATTTAGAGATCCGGCGCTATGTTGTCAAGATCTAATCACAAGGAGTTGAAATGAAAAGAGAATACCCGGAGCATCCACTGGTCGGGGTGGCGGCGGTAATCTTTGACGAGGCATCCGTGTGGCTGGCCCGGCGCAATCAAGAGCCGTCCAGGGGACTGTGGAGTCTCCCCGGCGGGCTGGTGGAACTGGGCGAGACCCATCTTCAGGCATTGTCCAGGGAACTGCGTGAAGAACTGGGAATCACCATTACCGTCGGCGGGCTGGCGGGCGTCTATGACAAAATCTTCCGCGACCCCGAAGGCCGGATTCAATACCACTATGTGGTGGTGGATTACTGGGGCTGGATCACCGAGGGTCGGCCGACCCCGGCCTCGGATGTGAGCGATGTGGCGAGGGTTCCCCTGGACCGGCTCGACGCCTCCAAACTGAGCAAAGAACTGATCCAAACCATTCGAACCGCGGAAATAGCCTTGAGGAATCGGATACCGGGCGCTGGATAGCGGATGCCGGATACTCCCTGCTCCCTGCTCCAAGCTCCCTGCTCAATGTGCCTCAATCAATAATATGCAGAAACCGCTTCCAGTTGGGCCATGACCAGTAGATGATGAAGGCCTTTCCCTTGACGTCTTCCACGGGGACAAATCCCCAGAACCTGCTGTCGTAGCTGTGATTGCGGTTGTCCCCCATGACAAACAGGTGATCCTCCGGAACCGTGACAGGTCCGAACTGGTTTGCCCCCCCCTTACTGACCTTATCTCTTCCCGCATCCGAATAATACCCATGTTCGTCTTTGTAAGGCTTCCCGTTGACATGGATGGTGTTGTCGACAATCTTGATTTCATCGCCTGGCAGGCCGATGACCCGCTTGATAAAATCCTTGCTCCGGTCCACCGGATATATGAAGACGATCACATCATCATGCTCGGGCTCGCTGACAGGGATCAGGGTCTTATTGATGAATGGGATCTTGATGCCGTAAAGAAATTTGTTGACGAGGATATGATCCCCCACCAGGAGGGTCGGCTCCATGGATCCGGAGGGGATCTTGAAGGCCTGCACCACAAAGGTTCGGATAAAAAGGGCGAGGATAATGGCAATGACCGCCGCCTCGGCATATTCGCGAAAGGCGCTCCGCTTCTTCTGCACGCCTTTTAAGTCCGTTTTTTTTGTCGCATTCGCTTCCAAATAAAGCCCCCTGAATTTTTTTCACGGAATTTAATCTTTAACATCCGACTTTGTAAAGGAATTTTTCATATTATTCCAACCTCTCCACCTTGCCGCCGGAATAGTTGCAGATTCATCTTCTTTCTCTTGACAGCCTTCATGCATTTGGCATACTATTTCATGAAAATAACGCCGGAGGGTTTTGATAATGGCAAATCTACAGATTAAGGGTATCGACAATGATGTGTATGCCGACCTGAAGGCGTTGGCAGCATCGGAGAATCGGTCCGTCAGCCAGCAGGTCCTTTGCCTGGTCAGGGGATATCTGAATAGAAAACATCATCTCGACAGAACAAAAACCCCGGCTGAGGTATTGCTCGACCTTTCCGGGTCATGGGAGGATGATAGAAGGCCCGAAGAGATCGTTGAAGAGCTGAGAAGCGCCCGGAAGAGTTCTCAAAAACTCCTTGAAGGCTTCTGATGTACCTCCTTGACACCGATACCATTATTTACAGCCTGAAAGGGAATGAGGCCGTCAAGAAGAACCTTCGGAACCACGTCAATGACCCTCTAAAAATAAGCGTCATAACATTGATGGAATTGTATTATGGCGCCCATAAGTCGATGCGTGTAACGAGCAACCTTGCGAAGGTGAAGCGACTGGAGGCAGAATTCGACGTGATCCCGACAGGCAACGAGTCGGCCGAAGTTTTTGGGATGTTGAAGTCGGGGTTGGAAAAATCCGGGACGCGTCTGGATGATTTCGATCTGATCATCGCTGCCTGTGCAATGGTCCACAATCTGACGCTTGTCACCAATAATGTGGCCCATTTCAAACGAATCGAGGGGTTGAAACTAACAAACTGGAGTATACCTCCTGCTTCATAGCCATACCCAGGCCGGGACGTGGCCCCCTCGGAGGTCCATTTTGAACATCTTGTCTTTTCACCCCTCCCAGCCTACGGTCCTTCAATCATTTTGCCCTCAATTATTTTGCCAAGACGCCCTATTCGTGTGGGTGAGCC